>JAJQEA010000036.1:9549-33936 GCA_021201905.1 Clostridia bacterium | reverse complement strand
GGCAGAAGAAGCGCCGGAGGCGCATGACGCACAGAACGCTGCCGTGCAGACGGAATCCATTCCACAAACAGGCAAGCATGAACAACTCCTTTTATCCGGCACGGATCCGGCCGGCAATGAGCAGATGGCAGCCCTTCAGAACCGGGAGCCGGTTCCGTCCCAATACGCAGAAGCGGTCCGGGAGCAGATGGCCCAGGAAGCGCAGGCCAGGCCCATGGGCGGCAGGGAAACTCCAGGAAGAACCCCGGATACGGTCCGCCCGGTACCATCAGATACCATGGAAGTGGATATGGCGGTGACGGTTCAGGGACACAAGGAGACCCCGCAGTCCGGTGAGGATATGTTTTTCGGTAGGGACAGCGGCCAGGATAAGGCTTTCAATCAGCTGCGCCAGCAGGCCGGTACAGCGGACGAGGAGCCAAAGGATGCCAACCAGGCTCTGGAGGAACTGAAACGGAACGCGGATGCAAAGGGGATTGACCTGACCGGTAAGGCGGTTCAGAACAGGATGAATTACGGCTTACGTCCGGTGTCGGACGCCAGGCAGCAGCAGATGGATACTCCGGTGCTGGAACAGCTTAAGACAGGAGTTGAACGGGCTGTTGAGACCGGGAACAGGGAACTTACCATCCACTTAAAACCCGAAGGTCTGGGAGATATTGTGGTCCACCTGACAAGCGCCGGAGAAAAGATGACGGTGCGGATCGGGGTGACAAACCCGGAGACTGAGAAACTGGTAACAAGCCAGATGGAGAGCCTTAAGGAAATGCTGAGGCCTCTGAATACAGAAGTACAGGAGGTTTATCACAGCAGCCAGAATGCCATGGATTTTTCAGGATTCAGCCAGCATATGCAGGAGCGCCAGGGACAGCAGCCCCATTCCGGATATAGCTTCCATGGAATAAAGGGAGGCGGGTCAGAGGAAGAGCTTCTGATGGAAGCAGAGCGGATGATGGCAGAGAGCCGCATGAGCAGGCTTTACGCCTATATTTAACTGTCTTTAAAGAAAGAATAGGAGAGAACAATGCCCATACAGTCAAATTACAGCTCGCCGTTTCCAACGGCCGCGAGCACTGCCGTTGGGCCGGGAGCCGGATCCAGATCGGCCTTACAGGCAAGCACTCCGGCAAAGACCAGTGCTCTATCCGGTGACAATGACGATGGCACAGGGAAAGCGAGCAATACAGAAAAAGCAAACAGCAAAGAGGGAACAAACGGCAAAGAGGGAACTAACAGTGCGGACGGTACAGAAGGCACCGGCAATGTGATTGACGCTGTCTTTGGAAACGAGGATGACAAGAAAGTCAGCATGGATGATTTTCTTACCCTGATGGTGGCCCAGCTAAAGAACCAGGATTTCATGAATCCGGTGGATGACACCCAGTATGTGACTCAGCTGGCCCAGATATCCACCATGCAGCAGATGGAGGAAATGGCCTACAATGCCAAGAGCTCCTATGTGGCTTCCCTGGTGGGAAAGAATGTGTCCGCCGCTAAGTTTACGGTATCAGGTGAACTGAAAAAAGCGGACGGAGTGGTGGAAAAAATATCCCTTCTGGACGGAAAATTCGTGATTTATGTGGACGGCGAAGCCTTTTCCATGGATGAGATCATGGAAATCAAGGATAAACCGGCAGCAGAAGGTTCCGACGGTAATGATGAAACCCCGCCTGATGAAACCCCTTCGGATGAGAAGACCCCGCCCGGCGGCAATGCGTAATTACCATTACTTTAAACAGCCGGTGAATGAACCATAACAAGGGACTGGAGGATGAACAATGGATTCAATGATTTATAATAAAATGCTTCATACCCCCATCTATACGGGGACTCCTGGCGAGCCGCAAAGGAGCAGGCCCCAGGAAAAAAGTAACGACAATGCATTTAAGGAACTGCTGGAGCAGAGACTGAAGGAAGAAAGCCAGGTATCCTTTTCCAAACATGCCATGGAGCGCGTGGTGGAACGGGGCGTGGATGTTTCCTCTGAAAAGCTGGACCGTCTGAACGAGGGCGTCCGCATGGCGGAGGAAAAGGGGCTGAGGGAGCCGCTGATCCTGTTGGGAACCACTGCCTTTGTCGTAAATGTAAAGAATAATAAAGTTGTCACTGTTGTGAATGAAGACAGCCTGAAAGGCACTGTTTTCACGAATATTGACGGAACCGTAATGATATAGCCGGTCCTTTTGGAGGCTATCCTTACCCCGAATGACGGACGGGTAAGCGGTTAGAAAAGGAGAATTTAATATGTTAAGATCACTATTTTCAGCTGTGTCCGGTATGCAGGCCCACCAGACAAAGCTGGATGTCATAGGCAATAATATTGCCAACGTTAATACATACGGCTTTAAGTCAAGCCGCGCACGTTTTCAGGACGTATATTACCAGACACTGCAGAGCGCCACGGGCGGCGATAACAACAAGGGCGGTACCAATGCCAGCCAGGTAGGCTACGGTGTGCAGCTGGCAGGCGTTGACCTGAATATGGGACGTTCAGCCCTCCAGTCCACAGGCAGGCCCATGGATGTTGCCATTACAGGAGAAGGTTTTTTCCAGGTAATGGATTCTGACGGAAATATATTCTATACAAGGGCGGGAAATCTGCAGCTGGACAACAACAGCGGCAATCTGGTGGACGCCAACGGTTACACGGTGCTTGGCGTAACAGGCGACCCCCTTGGAAAGGCAGCCGGAGCAGACAAAATACATTTAAGTATACCCGGCAAGAACAACGCCCAGTCCGCTAACTCCCAGACCATAAACGGAATCGAGTATACCATAACCTCCCAGAATACTACTTCCGCGGCCAATGTTACCATTTCATTCCGGCTGGATGACACGCTTCCTGATGGAGCCGATATAGTGGTGAAATCAGGGGACTTAAAGGACTCCAGTATTACAGTGAGCGTAAATAAAAATGCTGTTTTTACAAGCTTGTCAGATTTTAACACCAAGATGAATGCCGCCATTACAAGGGCCAATAACGGAAAGGCCCATCCCGCAGGGGATTTTACCATAACAGCGGTTCCGGCAGACAAGATATTTAAGACCAGCCTTACAGGAGAGGAACTGTTGGGCGAGAACTTCGGAATCAAGCCAGGCGTCCAGGCATTTACAGATCCTACGGACATCAAGGACGGCATATTTGGAGGAATCAAACCCTCCAGCACCAGCACAGAGCCGAAATTTACGGCTTCGGGTAAGGTGGACTATGAAATGAAATTCCAGGCGGCCACGGCAACCGAGCCTGCCGCATGGATTATAAAGGCTACGGTTCATGACGCTTCCGGGGACAGGATTTTTACAGGCCAGGTCAGCGAAAACAGCACCTCGGCTAACAGCGTGTGGCTGAAAGAGGATGACGCCACTGTGCCATTAAACGACCAGCCCGGCCAGTACATCGAACTGAAGCACCCCGGCTATGCGGCTATTAACGATGCGTGTAAAGATCTCGCCGACCTGAAAAAGACAGAGGTAGGCACAATCACCGCCGCAACCAACTCCAATGACCTGGGACTCAAGAGCAAGAACTTTACCCTGACAAACGGCAGCGAGGGCGGGGATGTGGCCCTGTCCGGCGTGGGTGTGACGATTCTTTCCAACGGTATCATCGAGGCAACCCACCCGGACCTTGGCAAGATTCAGATAGGGCGTATCGATCTGGTTACATTTGATAACCCCTATGGTCTGGAGGGCGTGAGCAATTCCTACTTCAAGACAACGGCCAACTCCGGCGAGCCGAAGCTGTGCCAGGCGGGAGAGAACGGCACAGGCGCATTAAAGACCTCGTCCCTGGAAATGTCCAATGTGGATATCTCCACGGAATTTGTGGATATGATTGTTACACAGAGAGGATTCCAGGCCAACTCCAGAATCATCACGGTTTCGGATTCCATCCTGGAAGAGCTGGTAAACCTTAAGAGATAAGAGAAGGGGAGGGTGGTATCATGATTATCCTTAAAAAGCTGAACGGCGAAGAGTTTGTGTTAAACAGCGATTTGATCGAAACCATTATGGAGACGCCTGACACCACCATTCTCCTGACCAACGGAAAGCATCTGATTGTCCGGGAGTCCAAGGAAGAAGTGGTCAAAAAGGTTGTGGAATTCCGCAGGGATGCATTCCGCGGCATTCTGGAACAGATTCAAGGCTGATGCAGATAAGATTAAAGGCTTATGCAGGTAGATAAAAGTTGAGGAAAAGGATGTAAGGGTATGGATGTCTTGTCAATTTTAGGTTTTATATTAGCAGTTGGACTGGTGATGTTTGGTATGACATTTGACCAGGAGTCCATGAGGATTGTGTACCATAACCTCAAGGCTTTTCTGGATGTTCCCAGCATGGCTATTACCATTGGAGGTACTCTTGGGGTTATGATGATATCATTTCCCGCTGGGGCATTTAAGAAGATTGGAAGCCATCTGAAAATCATTGTCAAACCCTATCAGTACAGCCCCACGGATTCGGTGGACCAGATTGTGAATCTGGCCACGGAGGCCCGCATGAAAGGGCTTTTGTCCCTGGAGGATAAGCTGAATGAGATTGACGAGCCGTTCCTGCACAACAGCCTGATGCTGGTGGTGGATTCCGTGGATTCGGAGAAGGTGCGCAAGGCCATGGAAACCGAGCTGGAACAGCTGGACGAGCGCCATGCCCTGGACCGGCGCTTCTATGAGAAGGCGGCCAGCTTTGCGCCTGCCTTTGGTATGATTGGTACGCTGGTAGGACTGATTCTCATGCTGGGAAATATGTCGGATGTGGACGCTCTGGCAAAGGGCATGGCGGTGGCGCTTATAACCACCCTGTACGGCTCGCTGCTGGCCAACGTGGTCTGCCTTCCCATGGCAAGCAAGCTGAAGGCGCGGCACGACGAGGAGTTTCTGTGCAAACAGCTGGTCATGGAGGGAGTCCTGGCTATCCAGGAAGGGGAAAATCCCAAGTTCATTGAGGAAAAGCTGTATAAGCTTCTTCCGGCCAGCTATAAAAAGCCGGGGAAAAGGGCGAAAAGCAGGACGGGAACACAGACGCCAAAAAGGACGGTAAAAAGAAGGGCATAGGAAAACGCCGCAGGTGGAGCAAGAAAGAGATTGAGGAATAGAAGGAGTAAACCATGGCAAAGGCAGAGGGAGTCCAGGACGTCACCACAATGACAGACGGGCAGATGTTTGAGGAACTTATAAAGATACACGCACAGTCGGCAGGGGAGGCCATATCTTCTATCCTGAGGACAGACATAGAGATAGGCGGGCCCAGGCTTCAGGAGATGACAATTAAGGATGTGGAGTACGGCATTCTGGAGCCTGCCATCTTTGTAAAGAACTGCCTGACCTCCCAGGTGGCAGGAAACATTGTACTGGTTCTGCGCCAGAGAGACATGCAGGTGTTCTTAAATGAACTCATGGGCGTGGATGACCTTCCGGATCCGGACTTTGTCTTTGACGACGTGGCCATGAGCGCGGCAGGGGAACTGATGAACCAGATGTCCCATGCCTCAGCCTCAGCCATGGCAGAATATCTGGGCGACACCATGGATTTGTCGGACTGCCAGCTGGTACTCTCTGACGGAAGCCAGGACCTGGCCCTTGTCATCGGGGAGCCGAAGGACGCAAAGGTTATGGTTGTCAGCTACACCATGAGAATTAAGGATATTGTGGAGTCAGAGTTTATAGAATGCATCTCGTCCACCGCCATGGACAGTCTGACAGAGGAAATACAGGCCAGAAGGGCTGCCTGTGAAAAAGCCCGCCAGGAAGAGGAGGAGGCCCAAAAGCGTGCTCTCATGATGGAGAAGAATTCCGTCATAGGGCAGGACAGGTCCTCCGGCACAGGCGGGGGACAAAGCCTCCCGGATGCGGGCTCGCAAAAGTCCCCATATTCAGGCGCTGTCCGGGGAAATATGGCTGCCGGCGGCAGATTTATGGGAATGCCGGGAGCGGCGCTGCAAAACCAGTCCGTCAGCGGAAACCTGAGCCTTATCATGGACGTGCCCTTAAACGTGTCCGTGGAAATCGGCAAGACAAGGCGCCGGTTAAAGGATGTGCTGAATTTCAGCAACGGAACCGTGGTGGAGCTGGATAAGCAGTCAGACGCCCCTGTGGACATCATTGTCAACGGACAGCTCATTGCCCGTGGGGAAGTGGTTGTGATTGACGATAACTTTGGTGTGCGTATCAGCGAAATAGTAAATACGAGAAGCATTATTGGAAATGGTGAATAAATTTGAAACGGTTTAATATCCTTGTAACAGCGGGAATCATCGGTATCATTTTCCTGATACTGATACCCCTGCCCACGCCTATACTGGACTTTTTATTTATACTGAACATATCCTTGTCTCTATTGATTCTTGTGATGTCCATGTATATCAGGGAGACGCTGGAATTTTCCGTGTTTCCCTCCCTGCTGCTGATTACAACCCTTTTCAGGCTGGGACTTAACATATCATCCACAAGAAAAATCCTGTTTGACAATGGATACGCGGGACAGGTGGTCAAGACCTTTGGACAGTTCGTTATCCGCGGAAACGCGGTCATTGGTTTTATTATATTCCTGATTATTGTGCTGGTTCAGTTTATCGTCATCACAAAGGGATCCGAGCGTGTGGCTGAGGTTGCCGCAAGGTTTACCCTGGACGCCATGCCGGGCAAGCAGATGGCCATTGACGCTGATTTAAACAGCGGCCTTATCGACGAACAGCAGGCAAGGGAGCACCGGTCTAAAATCCAGCGGGAAGCTGACTTCTTCGGCTCCATGGACGGTGCCACCAAGTTCGTAAAAGGCGATGCCATTATATCCATCATCATCACCTTTATCAACTTTGTGGGCGGTCTCATTGTGGGAATCATGAACAGCCAGGGAAGCATACAGGATATCATGCAGATTTACACCACATCCACCATTGGCGATGGCCTGGTATCCCAGATACCGGCCCTGCTCATATCGGTTGCCACCGGTATGGTGGTCACCAGATCCGCCTCGGAGAACAGTCTCAGCGAGGACCTGACAAAGCAGTTCCTGGCACAGCCCAGGGTGCTGATGACAGCGGGAGGCGCGGCGGCCTGTCTGTGTCTCATACCGGGATTCCCGGTCCTTCAGATACTGATCATATCCGCTGGCATGGTTGGGGGCGGTTATTATCTGTACCGGCACCAGAAAAGCCTGGTGGAGGAGACGGCGGAGGAGCTGGTGGAGACAGAGGTTACCAGCGAGGCGTCTTATTATAAAAATATTGAAAATGTATACGGTCTGCTGAATGTGGAGCAGATTGAAATGGAGTTTGGCTACAGCCTGATTCCACTGGCAGATGAAAGCAACGGCGGGAATTTTATTGACCGGGTGGTTATGTTCCGCAAGCAGATGGCCCTGGATATGGGATTTGTAATACCCTCCGTCCGGATCAAGGACAGCGGACAGCTCAATCCCAACCAGTACAGCATCCTCCTTAAAGGGGAGGAGGTGGCCAGGGGCGACATACTCATGGACCACTACCTGGCCCTGCCTCCCGGCGCGGATGCGGACGATGTGCCCGGAATCGACACCATTGATCCGGCCTTCCATATACCGGCAAAATGGATAAGCGAGGACAGGAAGATACAGGCCGAGCTGGCCGGTTATACCCTCATAGATCCCACCTCCGTGGTCATCACCCACCTGTCCGAGGTGGTGAAGGAACACCTCCATGAGCTGTTAAACAGGCAGGAGGTCAACAATCTGCTGGAGGCCCTTAAAAAGACCAACAGCAGTATTGTGGAGGACACCATCCCGTCTGTTATATCGGTGGGAGGCCTTCAGAAGGTGCTGGCCAATCTTTTGCGTGAGGAGATTCCCATTCGGGATATGGAAACCATTGTAGAGACACTGGGGGATTACGGCAGCCAGGTAAAGGATACGGATATGCTTACCGAGTACGTGCGCCAGGCGCTGAAGCGCACCATATCGCGGCGGTTTTCAGAGGCTGGCCAGATGAAGGTCATAAGCCTGGACGACCGGATTGAGAACATGATCATGTCTTCCGTAAAGAAGATGGATACCGGCTCCTATCTGGCGCTGGAACCCACGGCCATTCAGAGCATAGTGGCGTCAGCCACGGCCGAGATCAATAAGATAAAGGATTTGGTGAATGTGCCCATTGTGCTGACCTCGCCGGTGGTGCGGATTTACTTTAAAAAGCTCATTGACCAGTTTTACCCCAACGTAGCGGTGGTATCCTTCAGTGAGATTGACAACAATATACAGATACAGGCTTTGGGAAATATTTCCCTTAGCCAGAGGTAACAGGATATGCTGATGGAACAGACAGACAGTGAGGATATGGTTCGGGTTCTGGCAGAGTACAGAAAAAACGGCAGCCAGGAATTGCGAAACAGGCTGATCATGCACTATCTTCCCATTGTGCGTTCTGCGGCAGTGCAGCTGCGGTCCATGGCCGGCTCCCTTCTGGAACAGGAGGAGCTCATAGACCAGGGGGTGCTGGCGCTGATTGAGTGTCTGGAGCGGTATGACCCGGACAGGGGAGCCAAGTTTGAGACATTTGCGTTCATGCGGGTAAGAGGAGCCATGATTGACTACATACGCAGCCAGGACTGGGTGCCTCACAGAGCCAGAAATTTCCAGAAAAAGGTAGAGGAAGCATGTTCCATTTTGTCCCATAAGCAGATGCGGGAGCCGGATGTGAGCGATGTGGCGGATTATCTGGACATACCCGTGGAAAAGGTGGAAAACCACATTAAGTATATGAACCACGCCAACCTTCTTTCCTTTGAGTCCGTGCTGCAGGATATGACGGCCATAGTGGCAAAGGGGGAGCTGGAGGCCGGGGATATAGAGGGTAAACCGGAGGAAAACCTGTTTTACAGGGAACTGATGGAGACACTTGCATCAGCCATAGACGGGCTGGGGGAAAAGGAACGGCTTGTCATTACCTTATATTACTATGAAGAACTGAAATATTCAGAGATTGCCCAGGTTATGGGTATAGGACAGTCACGGGTATGCCAGATACATACCAGGGCAATCCAAAAGCTGAAAGCCAGCCTGGAAGATTATATGAGAGGATAAAACTATGTTTTCAGGATTTTATACAGCCGCGTCCGGCATGCTGATGAACCAGAGATCATTAAACATGGCTGCCAATAATATAGCCAATGTAAAGACCACAGGTTATAAGCCGAAACGCCTGGTCAAGACAACCTTTGACCAGCAGCTGGTGCGGGAAATGAACGGAAGGACAGAGGGACTGGGCCGGGGTTCCACCATATCGGTGGGAACCAGGGAGATGACCACCCATGGACAGGGGCCAATTGAGGATACCGGAAAGGCCTATGATTTGGCGATCAACGGGGACGGCTTCTTTGTCATACAGGGAGAGAACGGCCAGTATCTGACGCGCAACGGCCATTTTACCAGGGATGAGGAAGGGAATCTGATGCTTCCGGGAGTGGGACAGCTCATGGGAGACGGAGGTCCCGTATATGTGGATGAGGAGGGATTCCGCGTTGGCGCAGACGGCATTATCTACGACAATGAGGACGGAGCCCTGGACCAGATTCAGATTGTGGCGCCTGACAATTATGACAACCTGGAGTTCTATGACAACGGTACCTACGGGGCGGGGGCGGGCGTGGAGCTCACCCAGGTCTATCCCACGGTGTACCAGGGAAAGCTGGAGCAGTCAGGGGTCAATTTAAACAACGAGATGACCAGGGCCATGGAGGTGCAGAGGGCATTTCAGTCCTGCGGAAAGGCCATGACCATCATAGACCAGATGAACCAGAAAACAGCCAACGAGATTGGTAAGCTGTAGGGGGGAACCACAGATGAATATATCGTACTATACAGCAGTATCAGCCATGAACGCGTTCCAGAAGGACCTGGATGTGACCTCTAACAACATGGCCAATATAAGCACCAACGGCTACAAGTCCATGCGCAGCAGTTTTAACAATTTATTGTACACCCAGATGGATATGCGGCCCCAGGCGCAGGTGGGGCACGGAGTCCGCAATGACGGGCCGGGGACCACGTTCCAGCAGGGGATTTTCCGAAAGACGGACCGGAAGCTGGACTTTGCCATATCGGGCAACGCGTTTTTTGCGATCCAGACCAGCGAGGACGAGGAGGAGCCGGCCTATACCAGGGACGGCGCATTTCAGATCTCCTCCACGGACGACGGCAATTACCTGACCACCAGCGACGGAAGCTATGTGCTGGACCAGGACGGGGAGCCCATAGAGCTGGAGTACAAGACATCAGAGGACGGCAGAGGTGATGATGCAGGGGAGCTGGACCTGGACGGGCTGGCTGAGCGGATCGGACTGTTTGTGTGTGAGAACCCGGAAGGGCTCCAGCATGTGGGAATGAACCTGTTCCGCACAGGAGAAACCTCCGGCGAATGGCTGTCCATAGATGATTTGGACGATGAACAGGAGAAGAGTAAGGTCATGAGCCATGCCCTGGAGATGTCCAACTGCAACATGTCCACAGAGATGGTCAATCTGATGCAGACACAGCGGGCCTTTCAGCTTAACAGCCGGATCGTCACAACTGCGGACCAGATGGAAGAAATGATAAATAACTTAAGGTAATGACAGAAGCTGAACTTGCTGAAAGGGGAGATGCCCATGAACGAAAAAAGTCTGATTTACAGCTTGTTTTCCAAGTTCCTGGATGAGGGGCAGGACGAGACACCCCGGGAGGAGGACGGCAGCCAAAGCCCGGAACGGGAACAGGATAAAAAATCACGGCCACAGGGGCAGCCCTATGACAGCGGGGACAAGACAGAACACACGGACAGAAACCATGATACCAGAGTGGAAACAGTGGAGGACTGGAATGAAACCGAACAGAGGCGGCGCCAGCAGATGGAACGAGAGCTTCTGGGGCAGGAGCATCCGGAAAATGCCCCCCAGGAGTCAGAGGCATATGATGAGGAACGGTCCGATTTCGGGTATGGGGGCGTACACGAAGACAGTGGCATAAAGGAAGGTGGCGGCGTACACGAAGGCAGCCACATACAGAAGGACGGCATAAATGACGGCATGAATAAGGAAGAAGTCACCCAGGATGCCAAAGTGGAGCTTCTGGTGTCGGATGACAGGATGTCGGTATCCATGATGGTTTACGGGCCATCCGGAGGCGGAAGCGACATAACGGAGGAAATGGTCTGGGATGCGCTGGAGCAGAAGGGAATCTGCTTTGGCATAGACAGGAAGAAGATAGAGGCGGTTGTGGGTGAACGGCAGTATAGGCAGATGGTTATCATCGCTGGGGGCGAGCCTGCCAGAAACGGGGAGGACGGCCATATCAAGGACTACTACCCCAGGAAGGCCCAGATAAAATACGCCTCCAAGGGCAACGGCGGTATCGACTTTAAAAGCACCAATCTGATACACAATGTAAAAAAGGGGGATGTGGTATGCGACCTTACGCTTCCCACGGAACCTGAGGACGGCATGGACGTGTACGGCCAGCCTGTGCGGGGAAAGAAGGGAACCATGCCGCCTGTTCCCCAGGGCAAGAACATTGTCTATTCCGAAGATAGGGACAGACTGCTGACAGCCTGCGAGGGCAATCTCACCTTCCGGTCTGGCCGCTTCCATGTGGAGAATGTATTTACCGTGTCCGGCAATGTGGACAATTCCGTGGGAAATATTAACTTTACAGGCAGCGTGGTCATCCACGGCGATGTCCTGGAGGGATACAGCGTCAAGGCAAAGGGCGATATCACGGTTATGGGTATTGTGGAGGGCGCCCGGCTCAGCGCGGGAGGAGATATTCTGCTGCACAAGGGAATGCGGGGTATGAGAACCGGCGTGCTTGAGGCGGAGGGCGATATCACGGCCAAATTTCTGGAGGACTGCAATATTTATTCCAAGGATAATATCCAGGCGGAATATATCATCAACTCGGAGGTATCCTGCGGCCATGATTTGACATTAATTGGGAAAAAAGGGGCGTTTATCGGAGGAAGCTGTTCAGTTTATAACTGTATGAATGTCAAGGCGGTGGGAGCGCCCAGCCATATCGCCACCTCCGTGACCCTGGGACTGACGCCCCAGCTCATGGATGAGATGGAGGCAGTGGGCAAAGAAATGATACTGCTCTCCAGGAAGCTGACGGAGTTAAACAAAGATATATCGTATCTGAATGGCAAGCTTAAGGAGGGAACCATAACGCCCTCCCAGCGGGAACGGTTATCCAAGCTGAAGCTGGAAGCCCCCATTAATTCATTGAAGGAAAAGAAACTGAAGCAGCAGGGCGCCGAGCTTTCCAGGAAACTGAGGGAGGTGGGCAAGTCCAGGCTTACAGCCAGGGAAGTGTATCCCGGAACCGTAATCAATATCGGGGATTGTAAGATGAGCATTTCCAAGAAGGAGGATAATTGCACCTTCTATTATCTTGACGGGGAAATCAGGAAAGGAATTCGGTAATGGCAGACATCCTGCGGGTGACCTCTCCGGTTATCAATAAAAACATCATACAGCCAGATAAGGCGTCAAAGGACCCGTCGGTTCCCTTTGATATGCAGGAGATCCGGCATATTACGAAGAATCCCCAGGGCAGCGGCCTTTTGGGCCATCATAATGTGCTGGAGGGGGAGGCGGGGGCCGCCACCCTTATGAACCTGTTAAAGGATCCGGCGGTGACCGTCAATTATCTGAAGAATATATATGCTGGAGGAAATCATCAATCTGCTTCCTGTGAACAACAATACGGTGACACAGGAAATACGCCAGCTCTTTGACGCCCTGCTCATTGACCCGGACCACATCGTGGACGAACTGGTGGACCAGGAGTATGCTTCCACCCTGTTTAAGGGAGAGCTCTTTGATCTGCTGCGGGGTATTCTGGAAAAATCGCCAGATTTGCGTATGGAAACGGCCGAGCTTCTAAAGGCGGTGAACGCCAGCATATCCAGGCAGGATGTGCTGGACTCTGTTGCCAACAGCCTGGAATATTTATCTGAACAGCTGACAGGAAGCAGGAATCTGTCAGCCATGTTTTCACAGCTTGCAGCCCGTGTCAGGGAGAGCCTGGGAGGCCGGGAATTTGAGGCACTGAAGCCGGAGGTGCAGCAGGCCCTAAAGGAGCTGGAGCAGAGCGTGCTCTATACACCCCAGGCCGCCAGGGTCATTCCCAACATACTGTACAATATGTCCCGCTATCAGGACAATGACGCCTTTCTCCAGGAGGCCCTCATGAATCTTCTCATCCATGTAAACGACAGGGAGGAGAAGGCCCATATCAGGGAGCTGGTGAAGGAATACATCGCCGGATTCAGGGAACCGGAGCGCCAGATGAACCGTTCCCGCATCATGGACACCCTGGCCAAAATCATTGCAAAACAGGACAGGGAGACTCCCATGAACAGCCTGAACGGGGAAAAGATAGAGAAAATCATCACAAGCCTTTTATCATCCCCATGCAACTATACGCCTTTGCTGCATTTTGTGATACCAGTGGATTACCAGGGCATGAAGGCGTTTTCCGAACTGTGGATAGACCCCAAGGACGAAGGCAGGAATGGGGAGCCGGGAAGCAGGGACGGGAATCATGTCCATGTGCTCATAACCTTTGATGTGCCGGGTGTGGGGCAGATGGAGGCGGAATTTACGATGGCGGGAAAGGAACTGGGATTCCATCTGTACTGCCCGGAATCCTATACGGGTATATTTGAAGGCCTGGTTCCGGAATTCCGTACTATCATGGAGGAACATGGATACAGGGCGGCGGGCATAGAGATGGAGCCCATGGACCATGTGCGATCCCTGATGGAGGTATTCAAAAATCTGCCGTTTAAAAGGACTGGTGTAGATGTCAAAATATAAGAAAAATAAAGCGGTTGCTTTAAAATACAATGTAGATGAGGACACATCCCCGGTGGTGATTGCATCGGGGTACGGAACGGTTGCGGAACACATCATTGATATCGCGGAAAAAAAAGGGAATTCCGGTGTTCAAGGATAACAGCGCGGCGTCCCTGCTGTGTATGCTGGATGTGGGAAGCAATATACCGGTGGAGCTGTACCAGGTGGTCGCGGCCATTTACTGCAAGCTCATAGAAACCTCCGCCCAGATACGGGGAGTGGAAAAGAGCCGTTCCGACTCTTCATATGCCAGGCATAAAGAGGATGCCAGCCAGCCCGGCCGCCTGCGCCGGAACCTGGTATCCAGATACAGCAAGGATGACAGTGAACAGACATTATGATAACAGGGGGTGTGGAAGATGGTTGAACTGCTGGACGGGTATGTAGGTTCGTCCTGTGTCATAAAGGCCAAGAACAATGACCTGATCAGCATGGGGGTTCTGCATCGTATCGGCAAAAACTTCATAGATGTGGGCAGTTCCCGCAACGAGTTGCCGGGAATTCCATACAATTTACTTATTAAGCTGGAGATATACAACACACAGCTTGGATTTAAGGTGCTCATGGGGCGGGTATACCTGTCCTCTCCCAAGCTGGTGCGAATCGTGGATTTAAGCGAGGCCACCAATGACGAGCGCCGGGAGTATTTCCGGATCAGCACCAGGGACGAGGGAATCATTTATAACTGTGTGCGGGGAAATGACACCCTGGACATGGGGGAGGGGTCAGAGGATTTCAACGGCCTGAAGGTGCGTCTGGTGGATATCAGCCTGGGAGGCCTGATGTTCTGCACCAGGGAGGAATTCAGGGTCAATGACCGTTTCAATATCGTCATACCGGCCATGGGGGATTCCATGCTGTTTATCTGTGAGGTGCGCCGCCGGGTGGAACGCCCGGAAGGGGGCTACGGCTACGGATGTGAATTCATGGAAATGGCCACAAAACAGGAGGATCTTCTGTACCGGTATATCCTCAGACGGCAGGGGGACCAGCTGCGGAGAATACGGTAGGTTTGAAAGAACGGATGATTAGGAGGAAGCGCGGAATATGGCTCACAAGAGACCCAGGGACCAGCGTGTGGTCAGGAACCGGCGGGTGGCAATTTATACCTTCCTGCTGATCCTGACCCTGTTTTATATATCGGCCCACAGGACGGTCCAGAAGGAGCGGGAGATGGCGGCGCTGGGGGAGGAGCTGGCGCTTCGGGAGGCGCCGGCGGAAGGGACGGAAAGGGCGGAAGGACAGCCGGAGGGGTATCCGGGAGCGCAGGTATTAGAGGAACGCGGTGAGATGGACGGAGATGGCGGAGACACTGCGGGCGGAGGGAATGCCGCGGGGAGTGGAAATGCTGCGGGGAGTGGTAACGCCGCGGGGAGTGGAAATGCTGCGGGGAGTGGAAACGCCGCGGGGAATGGAAACGCTGCCGGGAATGCGGCGGGTGATACAGGTCAGTACAGGGAGCTTCAAATTCTCCCGGAGGATATGTGGTGCCTGATACTCACCAATGCGGAGTATCCTGTACCGGAAGACTATGAGGTGGAGCTGGAAGCCATTCCCGGTACGGAACAGTGGGTGGATAAGAGAATCTATGAACCCCTTATGGCCATGATAGGCGATATGAAGGCCCAGGGCCTGTCGCCCGTGGTGTGCTCCGGCTACAGGACGCTGGACAAGCAGGAAAAGCTGTTTAACAGAAAGGTACTGTCCTATGTAAAGGCAGGACATACCAAGGAGGAGTCCTACAATCTGGCCAGGCAGACCATATCCATTCCTGGCTCAGGAGAACACTGCCTGGGGCTGGCAGTGGACTTCTATACCAGGAAATACCACAAGCTGGAGAGGGCCTTTGAGGATACGCCGGAGAGCAAATGGCTGATGGAGCATGCGCAGGACTACGGTTTTATCATGCGCTATGGGGAAAATAAGACGGATATCACAGGAATCCAGTATGAGCCCTGGCATTACCGCTATGTGGGGGTGGAGGCGGCTAAATATATGAAGGATAAGGAGCTGTCCCTGGAAGAGTTTTATATTGAACAGAGTTTATATGGATAAAGTGCACGAAAATTAAAAGCAATTTTTGTGCACTTTTTTAGTGAAGAAATCGGGAGGGGCGTACGATAAGTATTACAGAGCGGAAGAGATGGTATGTTTCAAACGCTCAGTCCAGTGTCCGACAGGGCCCGTCGCTCATTGGAACAACATGAAAAATGAGGGACAGGGAAGTCCCGGTAAAACAATTACATGGAGGTAATTAGTATGAGGATTCAGCACAATATTATGGCACTTAATTCCAACAGGCAGTTGGGAGTAAACAACAGCGCAGTAGCAAGGTCATTGGAGAAGTTATCTTCTGGTTATAGGATTAACCGTGCAGGCGATGACGCTGCAGGTTTAGCTATTTCCGAGAAGATGAGAGCGCAGATTAAAGGGCTGGAAGCAGCTACGGATAATTCCCAGGATGCAATTTCTCTAGTACAGACTGCAGAAGGCGGATTACAGGAAGTTCATTCCATGTTAAACCGCATGACTGAGCTGGCTACCAAATCCGCTAATGGTACTTATACGGACGATGTTGACCGTAAGGCGCTGCAAGATGAAGTCTCTGCTTTGAAGGATGAGATTAACCGTATTGCTGATGGCACCGATTTTAATGGGATTAAGTTGTTGGATGGTACAATGGGCGTTGGTACGACGGGTGTTGAAAAGGAAATTGATTTAACTTCAGGCAAGGTAGCAAAATTCAATGTGACAGTATCGGGAGCGGGAGAGGGAGTACAGGTAGCGTTTGAATCGAAAGCTGGAACAGGTGGCACAAAGGTATCAGCTGCTTGGGATTTAGCAGGTAAACTTACATTTTCTATTTCTGGTGCTAATAATACTGCTAAAATTACTCAGGAAGATCTTGATCGGGCATTGGCAGCGGCTAGTGGTGCACCAGATAATGCAAAAAATATTAAGGTAACATTAGATAAGGATATTACGTTTACTGATGCAGCAGGTAGTGTAGTGGCGGCAGCAACTGCTAATTCGACTGCGGAAACTGCCAAACCTGTTCAGGCGGTTGGAGAAATTGCAGCTGAGAATTTAACTGTAACTGCTGATAAAGCAGGTAAAGATGTGCGTACACTTTCCTTTGCAAATACAGGGGATGTTGGAGTTAGTGTTGATGCAGATGGTAATGTAACAGTAGGCTTAGAAACTAATAAATCTTACACTTCAGCAGATATTAATAAAATGCTGCAGGATGCTGGTGTTGGCATGAGTGTAAATTATGATGGTGTTAAAACAGGAAACGGTTTAAATGGAAAAACAGCTACATTAGGAGCAAAAACAGCTGGTAGCGGTCTTTCCGCAGGTGGTGGACTCAAATTACAGATTGGTGATACCAACGAGAGTTATAATCAGCTTGAGCTAAGTATTGCAGATATGCATGTTAATGCTTTGGATCTCTCATCCGTTGACATCAGCACCAGAGACGGCGCTTCCGCAGCCATGAGCAAAATCAAAACTGCCATCAACACCGTTTCCACCAGCCGCGGCAAACTGGGCGCTATCCAGAACCGTCTGGAGCACACCATCAACAACCTGGGTGTTACCACTGAGAACATCACTTCCGCAGAGTCCCGTATCCGCGACGTAGATATGGCCAAGGAAATGATGAACTACACCAAGAACAGTGTTCTGGTTCAGTCTGCACAGGCCATGCTTGCACAGGCAAATCAGCAGCCACAGTCCGTATTACAGTTATTACAGTAATCTGGCAGGTTGACAGTGTAATATCTTCAAACAGATAAACAGATAATATGAAAAAGGCGCTGCAAAAAGGCTGTGGCAGCACAGCCGGGAGGCAGCGCCTTTTTGAGTCCTGCTTTATGGCTGATACGGTAAAATGCAATTGTCTGTTTCGACATTTCTTGTTATAATATATCATAATATGAGAGAAAGAATAGGTTCCTGGGGGAGTAGCTATGCCGGTAACAATTGTGTTGTCCAATCAGAAGGGCGGTGTTGGGAAAACCACGTCAGCCTATGTGCTGTCAACAGCGCTGAAAGAAAAGGGTTATAAAGTCCTTGCGGTGGATATGGATCCGCAGGGCAATCTGAGTTTCGCTATGGGGGCAGACACAGAGAGCGCCACGATCTATGATGTGTTAAAGGGGGAGCTGAAGCCCAGGTATGCGGTTCAGAAATCAGCTCTGGTAGATATCATTCCCTCCAATATCCTTCTCAGCGGTATCGAGCTGGAGTTTACCGGAGCGCGCAGGGAGTTTCTTTTGAAGGAAGCGCTGGATTCACTTAAAGGTTCTTATGATTATATTCTTATTGATTCCCCGCCGGCCCTGGGAGTGCTGACCGTGAACGCGTTTACCGCGTCTGACTATGTGCTGGTACCCATGCTTTCGGATATATTCAGCCTTCAGGGGATTACCCAGTTGGATGAAACCATATGCCGTGTCAGGAATTACTGTAATCCCCGGATTCAGATACTGGGGGTATTTCTTACGAAACATAACCCCAGGACAAACTTCAGCAAAGAGGTGGAAGGCGCCCTCCGCATGGTGGCGGAGGATTTGGATTTTCCGGTTCTGGACACATTTATCCGGGACAGCGTAGCGCTTCGAGAAGCCCAGTCCCTTCAGCGTTCCGTGCTGGAATATGCGCCGGACTGTAATGCAGTGCAGGATTATAAAAAGCTGATACAGGAATTGATTCAAAGGGGGCTTAAGGCAGATGTCTAAGAGCAGGACAGAGATTGACAAGGAAATAATGTACCGCAAGATTATGCCTTCAGCTTCTAAAAGAGATGCAAAGGCGGCACAGGGAGACACAGGAAATACAGTCGGGGGGCGGATGGACGCCGCGTATTCTGATGGTATAAATGGAGGCGACAGCGCCATGGGCATGCAGGCCTTATCATCGCCTTCGGCGGCAGCCATGGCAAAGACCCTTAGGCGCAGCCCGGTAACATTTCCTTTTAAGGAAGAAAATAATATGATACTGGTAAACCTTATGGAGGAACTGGTGATCAACCGGCTGGATTCCACCCTGGACCGGTTTAACTGCTGCAAATGCGATAAGTGTAAGAAGGACATAGCGGCACTAGCCCTTAACCGTCTGAAACCGCGGTACGTGGTAATGAAGGAGGGGGAACAGGAAAAGCGCAGGAAGGCGGAGCTGGAAAATGGTTCCGAGGTGACAGGGGCACTGGTACAGGCTATCCTGGTTGTGAAGAAGGTTCCCTGGCACTAAAATTGCCTGGATGATGCCCCACAGATATCAGACAAAACAAAAAAAGATAAATAATAAACAGTCCCATTGACCGTTAGGAGGTAGAATCCCAGGATCCCGCCCTTTAACGGTTTTTATTATCTCCGAAATTCTGGTTCTGCCGCCAGTCGGCCGAAATCATATAAAAAAATGTAAAAAATCCCCCGATCAACTATAAACTTTTATCCGCCATGTACGATAAGTACTATAGAAATATCACAACCACTTATCAGGACCACCATACAAAGAGCATGTAAGGAAAGGAAGCCGGACATATGGATATAAAGGTATCAAGAAATTATGCAGCCTATCAGAAGGCGGTAAGCAATGCAAAACATACGGAAAAAAGCCTTTCCGCTCCCGTACAGGCAGCCGGTAAGACAAGAGGCGACGCCATCTGCATCAGCAGCGAGGGCGTGAAAAAGAGCGGTGCCTCCTCATTTGCAGCTGCACTGTCAAGGTCCATGGAAGAAGGGGCTCCGGCTGACCGGATTGCCGCGTTAAGGGAACAGGTGCAGGAGGGGACCTATCAGGTATCGGCGGAGCAGATTGCCAGACGCCTTATGAGCGGTCTGTAGGAGGGGAAAATATTGGAAGAGATCATTGACTTTTTGGGGGAATACACGGAAACATTGGAGGCCATGGAACAAAAGCAGATCGAGAAGCTGGGACTTTTGATGACCAGGGAGTTGGATAAGGTTGAGCAGACCATCATGATGCAGGAGGCCATGGATAAGAAGCTAGAGAACATGGAGCAGAAGCGTCAGAAGCTGTTCGCCTCCTATGGACTTGAGGGCAGGACCTTAAAGCAAATCGCGGAGGATGCCGGCCCGGAGCAGAAAAAGGAACTTATGGACCTGTACCGCAGAATGGACGGAGCCATTGGCAATATACAGTATTACAACCAGAAGGCAGAGGCTCTGGCCAAGTCGGAATTGGAGCAGATGGGAATTGACTCCAGATATGTGGGCAATCCCACCGGTATCTATGGCCGTCCCGCATTTAACAAGGGCAGTAAACTGGAGAAAAAGGCTTGACACAGGCTGATATAGGAGAGTGGTAAATTGAGACCGACATTTATGGGGCTGGAGACAGCCAAAAGAGGGATTCAGGTTAATCAGAAGGCCATTGATATTGTAGGCAATAATATAAGCAATGCCAAGACAAAGGGGTATACCAGGCAGCGCCTGGATACAGTGAGCGTCCACACCTACGGAAGCAGCCAGTATAATTACAGTTCCATCCCTCTGGCCGGACAGGGAGTGGATGCCAGGGGAGTTGCCCAGATCCGCAATCCCTATCTGGACGCCAAGTTCAGGCAGCAGTACGGCGATGTGGGATATTACGACCAGAAGGCGGCCATCATGGACCAGATAGAGGGAATCATCAGTGATCCCGAGGTGGAGGGAACCGGTATCAAAGCAGCCCTGACCACCTTATCCCAGGCGCTGGCGGACTTCAGCCAGTCCCCCTACCAGGAGACCAATGCCAATATTGTCATGAACGCGTTTAAGGGCGTGACTCAGGTGCTCAATGAGTATGACGCCAATTTAAAAACCCTGATGGAACAGACGAAGAATGACCTGTCAGCGGCGGTGGAGGACATCAACACGAAGTTGGATCAGCTTTCTGAGCTGAACAGCTCCATTGCCCATGAGATATTCAGCAACAATGATTACGATGGAGTCAACTATGGTCCCAATGACCTGCTGGACCAGAGAAATGTGATACTGGATGATTTGTCCCGGTACGGCGACGTCCAGGTGACAGACCTGGAGGATGGAAAGATTCAGGTTAAATTCAACGGGAAAGTGGTGGTGGACGCTTCAGGGGCTTCCTACACCAACGATAAGATTAACATAGGCAGCGACGGCGTTACCCTGACATGGAACAGCAACAACCAGAATGCCAATCTGGGGGCGGGGGCCATCAGGGGATTTACAGATATGCTGACTGGCGCCGACCCAATTAATGCGGGAATACCTTACTACCAGAACAAGCTGGACAATTTTGCCCAGACCCTGTCCGATGTGTTTAACAATAAAATTCACGCGGATGACCCTGATTTTCCGGATAAGTACAAAGTTCTTCTCCAGGGCGGCGCGGACGGCAAGGTAACGGCGGGAAATATCAGCATCAGCGACCTGTGGGCCGACAACGTGTCCTATATTATCCGCAAACAGAATCCGGACGGAGAGCTGGATAACCAGGATATTCTGGATATGAAGGCAGCCCTGGAGCAGGATTTTGATTTTGGGGGAGAATACATGGGTACATTCAGTGAATTTATCTCCAGTGTCACCAATACGCTGGGAAGCGGAATCAAGACAAACAGCGCCAGGATGCAGGCTTCCCTGGCCATTGCGGAAAGCGTTGATTCGGAGCGCATGGGCGTGTCCGGCGTTTCCCTGAATGAAGAGGGAATCAGCATGATGACGTATAACAAGGCATATCAGGCTCTGGGAAGGCTCATGACCACCATGGACGAGCAGCTGGATATGATTATCAATAAGATGGGCCTAGTAGGACGTTAAGGAGGAGCATATGAGAATCACGGAAAATATGATGACAGCTACCTATAACAGGAATCTCCAGAGAAATATATCGGATCTGGCGTCCTCCAACCTGAAGCTGTCGTCCAAGCGTCAGTATAACCACGTGTCGGAGGACCCGGCAACAGCGTCCAAGGCGTTTGCCATCCGGGACCAGATTGCCAGGGCTGAGGAACATATCAGCGTGGTGAAGAACGCAAGGGGAGAGCTGGAGACAGCGGATTCCAACATTGTTACCCTTAACTCCATTCTTGAAACAGTGTACGAAAAGGCTACCAAGGCGGGTGGCGCCAGCAGCCAGGATTTCATGGATGCCATTGCGGAGGAGCTGGGCGGTCTTAAGGAGGAAATTCTCCAGACCATGAATGCCAAGTACGGCGACAAATTCCTGTTCTCAGGCTCCTCCAACAGCGAAGCGCCCTTTACCGTGGACGGGGACGGAAATCTGCTGTTTAACGGCAAGCCGGTGGACGCCTATGATAAGAATGATCCGGACACGTATTTTGATGAAAATAAACCTGTTTATCTGGATATCGGATTCGGCACATACGCCTCAGGAACCAACACCGCAAAGACGGGAATCAGGATTTCCACCTCCGGTGTGGATGTGCTGGGATACGGCAGGGATGAGAACGGGCTTCCCAACAATCTGTACAGCCTGATAGGCAAGGTGGAGGAACAGTTAAGAGGCGGCGACAAGGAAGGGGCAATGGATACCCTGTCGCAGCTTAAGAAAAAGCAGAGCAATATTTCCATAGCCACATCTGAGTTGGGAACAAGAGAAAAACTTCTGGACCGCACAGAGGACCGTCTGGAGACAGGTCTTATCAATTTACAGAAGAGCCAGACAGACCTGGAGGCGGTTAAGATTGAGACGGAGGCCATTAACAACAAATCATATGAGACAGCCTGGATGATTACACTCCAGCTGGGCTCCAGCATCATACCGCCGTCCATATTTGACTTTATGAAATAAGCTGAAAAGAGGTGTCTGAGGATGAATGTCCTAAAAATCACATCTACCCCCATTAAGCTGTCTATGACTTCCCAGCGGGCCAGGCTGGAGAGCAGGCTGCCGGACCCTGAGGTGGGTATTATCCGCAATCCGGGAAAGCTGAACATGAAATCGGATCACATCAAGGTGGATATTGATACATCCCGTTCCAGGGACAGCCTGGGATTCAAGACAGCCAGAGGACTTATGAAGGATGCTGCCAGCGCCGGCCTGAAGGCTGCGTCGGATGCCACAGCCCAGTATTCCAGGGTGGGCAATCAGATGATGCAGATTCAGGACGGAGCAACGGTTTCCGGCATTATAAAAAATCAGATGCTGGCCCAGTCCAATGTGGTCACGGGGGTTGCGTTTATTCCGTCCGTGGGTCCGGATATTTCCTGGGAGCCGGCTGATTTGTCCATTGACTTTACGCCTGCCCAGGTTGAGTTTGACCCGCAGGTGCAGGAGCCCCCTGCCAGGTATGTGCCGGGTGAGCTCAGTGTGAATGTGGAACAGTATCCCAAGGTGGAAATAGAGTATATGGGAGATCCCATATATGTACCGCCCAGCGCCAATCCGGCCGGAAATGAAGGGCCGCAATAACAGGCAGTATGAACGACACCAGGGTCAGGGATGAGATAGGGGGATAGGCTTGAAGATAGAGACACGGGATTTTGGAATCCTTGAGATAGAGGAAAGAAATATTATAACATTTAAACAGCCTATATTTGGATTTGAGGAATATACGCAGTTTGTGCTTGTAAATGATTCCAACATGGGAAATGGAATCTGCTGGCTGCAATCCATTGAGCAGAAGAATATATGCTTCATCATGCTGAATCCTCTGGAGGTAAAACGTGATTATGCCCCGGTTGTGATGCAGGATATATTAATCCTGCTGCAGGCGGTTCCTGAGGATGATTTGGACTGCTGGGTCCTCATGGTCATCGGAGAGACATTCCGCAATTCCACGGTAAACCTGAAAAGCCCTATCATCATTAACCATAAGACGAATCTGGCTGTCCAGGTGATACTGGACCAGGATTATCCCATATGGCAGTCCATATTCAGCCAGGGAGAGAGGGACGGCCTATGCTGATTTTATCCAGAAAAAAAGGCGAAGCAATTAAAATTGGCGATGATATTGAAATATTTGTGGCTGAGATTAAAGGCGACAAGGTACGTCTCGGCATTTCCGCGCCCGGCGATATGAAGATATGCCGCACAGAGCTGTATCTTACCATGGAAAATAACAAGGAAGCGTCTGATAAGGTGGATCTGCTTAAGGTATTCCAGCTCTCCAGAAACCTGAAAGCCCTTGCCCAGGAGAATGAAACGGAAGTAAGGGAGGAGAAAAATGGAAGTGCTTGAGCAGATGAGGATGCTGCTCAGGGAAAAGAGCATTCTGTTCAGCCAGTATGAGCAGGAAACCCTGAGACTGGATACAGATGCCCCGGAAGCGGTGGAGGACATCGTGGAGGCGGTACAGGCACGGCAGGCCCTTATAGATAAAATAAACGGACTGGACCAGCGGATTGCCGCTATCGGGGAAGCATCGTCTTACGGGGCGCGTTGCTTCCGTATAGGGAAAAATCAGTGCGATTACGCTGTGCTTACTGAAGCGGAGCAGGGAGCGTTCCGGGATGGCCAGGAGGTATTTGCCATCTTGACCAGAATCCGGGAACTGGAGGCCTGAATACCGAAAAAG
>JAJQEA010000036.1:0-9539 GCA_021201905.1 Clostridia bacterium | reverse complement strand
TGCCATGTTGTTATTTGCATCAATCACCTGAATCGGGAAAGGGTAAGCACTAAACCGCAAAACCTTGGCGGCATACACGCCGATGCTCACGCAAAATATAAGAAGAATAATGTAAATGGTAAATTTACCGGATACCTGAAACAGATGGAACAGGGGAGCAAAGGGGTGCTCTATGATAAACGGAGATAGGGGGACAAACAATGTCATCAATCAATACAGTCAGCAGCAACGGCAACAAGAATTATGTATCGGGTCTTGCTTCCGGAATGGATACGGAAAGTATTGTCCAGAGTCTTCTGATGGGTACCCAGACCAAAATAGATAAGCAATCAGGATTAAAGCAGCAGCTGGAATGGAAACAGGATATTTACAGAGATTTGATAACAAAAATCAATACCTTCAGCGATAAATATTTTTCGTATTACGGATCGGGCCAGACCAATCTCATGAGCCAGAGTCTGTTTAAGACAATGACCGGAGTCAGCAGCTCCGGCGCCATTAAGATAAGCTCTGTCTCATCCAACGCGGTCAGCTCCATGAATATAAGTAAGATAAAACAGCTGGCAACAGCCTGTACCGTAAGGTCATCGGGAACCGTGACAGGTGAGCCAAAGGGAAAGGAAGCAGATTTGTCCGCATTGGCAGAGGGGGAAAACTCTTTCTCTATAACGCTGGATGGGGTCAACAGGACCATAACGTTTACAAAGGGAGTAACAGAACAGGATACCATTGATAATATTAACCAGGCATTATACCGCAATTTTGGTACATCGGTGGGTATGAAGCTGGCGGACAGCACGGCTGAGGACGGCAGCAGCATCAAGGTTATGAAGCTGGTAAAGCTGGACGGAAATGGAGCAGCCACCAATGAGGCGGTCGATTCATCCAGAAGGGTTATCATAGAGTCAGCCGGTGACAGCCAGAATACAATTACACACATGGGATTTTCGGGCGGATTTTCCAATAAACTGGACTATGGCACCTCCTTGGAAAAAATGAACTTTGCCACGCCTCTTGAGGGAAACCGGTATGAATTCCAGATTAACGGCGTGACAATAAAAGGATTGACCGGGGATTCCACGCTCAGCGATGTAATCAGCGCCATCAACAGCAGCGACGCTGGGGTAAGGGTGTCCTATTCCTCAGCGGCCGATAAGTTTATCATGGAATCATCCTCAACCGGAGAGATATCCAATATAACCATGTCCCAGACCTATGGCAATCTGCTGACCACCATGTTTGGCGTGGAGGCAACGGGTGTCCAGTCATCGCTGTTTTCCAAGGATATTACCAGTGATGCTTCCGTGGATTTTAGTTCCATTGTAGATAATCTCAATAGTGGAAGGGACCAGTCCCTTACATTCCAGGTAGATGGAGAAGATTATACGGTAAAGCTGGAAGGTAAAAACGGCGTAGGGAATTATAAGGATGCGCAGGCTGTTATTGACGCTATTAATTCCAAGCTTTCCAGGGAGTTTGGCAGCGGGAAGGTGAACTTTTCGCTGAAGGAAGATACTGATCCTGACCATGCAGGGAGGAATTATGTGGTGGTGCGGTCCTCTGAGCACAGTATCGGGTTTACATCCGCCAACGTGAATGACGGCGGAGCAGGTGTGTTTGGCTTTGTAGAAAATCAGACGAATGTTCTAGGCGAAAACTCCACATGGGATGAGGCGGGGCTGGCTGGGAAAATAAAGGTCAATGGAACTGAAATTTATATTACTGGAAACACGTCATTAAAAAAGTGGCTGGCAGACTGGAGGCTGCATTAGGCGGGGGTGCCAGGGTAGAGTATAAGGACGGCCGTTTTAATATAACAGGGCTTACCGGAAATGTGAAAATAGAGGGTGTGGAAGGCGAGATAGCCGGCCCGGATGGCAGCACAGTAAAGATAAATCCGGTAAAAATGATGTTTGGAAAGGAATCAATACAGAATGTTCCAAACATAAAGACAGTAACCTCCAATGCGGTTAACGATACAAGTATTTTAAAAGGCAACTTAAAATTGACTCTGGCGGATGGGACCTCACAGGAGATTAATGTTAATAATTTAAGTATTCCAAAAAGCTTTGCAGACTTAGCGGCGGAAATTCAGAGCAAAGTCGGAACCGGGGTATCAGTAAGCTATACGTCGGATGGTAAAATCCAGATACAGGGCACATCAAAGGGATTTGCTATAGAAGGAACGGATGCAAACGGAAAAGCTCTTATGAACAGCCTGTTTGGTCAGGATGGTATGACATTCTCTTCGCAGATGACCGCCGATGTAAAAGCCGGCCAGAACGCCATCCTGACAGTAGACGGCACTGTCATTGAGCGCAATACCAATACCTTTGAACTGGATGGAATTACCATGGAATTAACCTCGGAATACCATGATACAGGCACCCCAATAAGCTTGACTACATCCCGTGATACTGATAAAATAGTAGACAGTTTAAAGAGCTTTGTAGAAGATTACAATGCGCTTGTGGAAGAACTGAATGAGCATCTGAAGGAGACTGCAAACTATAAGAAATACCCGCCTCTCACCGATGAACAGAAGAAGGAAATGAGCGACAAGGAGATTGAACTCTGGGAAGAAAAATCCAAGGAGGGACTGCTTCACAATGACGCCAACATCACCAGCTTTCTGGGTGATATGAGAATGGTTCTTTACAGCAGTGTGGAGGGCGCGGGACTGTCGCTTTATGATATCAGTATCGAGACATCGGATAACTGGAGGGACAACGGCAAGCTGGTGATTGACGAGGACGTTCTTAAATCCATGGTTGCCACCAATGCCGATGCCATATGCAAGCTGTTCACGGACAGGGGACAGGGGCTTGGAGCCGGTATGCAGAAGGCCCTTAAGGACGCTGCCAATGTCAGCAGCGGAAGTCCCGGAACCATGGTGCGCTATGCGGGAACAAAGGATGTTCTTACCACCAGCAATACCCTCTATGAGGAGATGAAGCACATTTCAGAGACACTTTCCAATCTGAATACCAAGTATCAGTTGGAAAAGACCCGGTACTGGAATCAGTTTAATGCCATGGAGCAGGCTATTTCAAATATGAACAGCCAGAGTTCCTGGCTTACCCAGCAGTTCTCATCATGATGAAGGAGTAATCACTATGCAGAATCCATATGCAAAATATAAACAGCAGTCCATAATGACCATGACCCAGGGAGATATGATTAACCTTCTGTTCGATGAGACAATCAACCGTCTGAACAAAGGCTTGCGGGGCTGGAGGCAGGGGACTACGAAGCAACCAATACCCATTTTAAGAAGGCCCAGGCCATTGTCAGCCATCTGGCATCCACCCTGGATCCGCAGTATCCGGTTTCTCAGGGGCTGTCTTCTCTCTATGAGTATTTTAATTACCAGATCATTCAGGCCAATGTGAGGAAGAACCCGGAGACGGTGAATGAGATTCTCCCCATGATAACCGAACTGAAGGAAGCATTTGCCCAGGCAGATAAACAGGTGCGCATAGGCCACACAGGCTGATGAGGGATAAGGAGGCGGAACATGCCGTTATTTGATGACAGGGCGTTGGGAGCCCTGGAGAGAGGGATGGATGGCATGTGGCTGAAGCAGCAGATTGCCAGCCACAACATTGCCAACGTGGAGACGCCGGGATATAAGGCGAAAAAGGTGGAGTTCCGGGATGTGCTGCATGAGACAGCCCAGGGAACGGAATACATATCAAAACCAGTGGTGGAAGAGGACGGAAACACCCAGGCCAGGCCGGACGGCAACAATGTCCAGGTGGAAAAGGAAGAACTGGAGCTGTGGAAAGCCTATACCCAGTATTCGGCTCTCACGGGGCGCGTATCGGGAAAGCTGTCCACCCTGCGGTATGTGATTAATAATACAGGCAAATAAAGGAGAAAGATATGGGGTATTTGGATTCTCTTAATATAACGGGTTCCGCTCTGACGGCAGAGTGGTTCCGCACGGATATCATCATGCAGAACCTGGCGAACCAGAACACCACCAGGACGGCTGAGGGAGGTCCCTACAAGAGAAAGCAGGTGGTGTTCCGGGAGAATGCACTGAACTTTAAGAGCGAGCTTGGAAAGGCCATGACAAAGGCGGAGAATGGCGGCGTGTTTGTGGAGGAAGTGGTGGAGAGCCAGAATCCTCCGGTGCCGGTCTATGACCCGGACCATCCGGATGCTGACGAGGACGGGTATGTGATGATGCCCAATGTAAACAGTGCAGAGGAGATGGTGGATCTGATGGCTGCCTCCCGCGCCTATGAGGCGAATGTCACGGCCCTTAATGTTGCAAAAAGCATGGCTTTAAAAGCACTGGAGATTGGTAAATAAATGAAGAGGCAGAAGGATGAAGAAGGAGGCCAGGAGTGGTTAAATACCTACGCGGATATGATAACCCTTGTCCTGACCTTTTTCGTATTATTATACAGCATATCAAATGTAAACCTGACCAAACTGGAGGAGGTTGCGTCTGCCATGCAGAGGCAGCTGGGAATTGAGGCAAAGACCGAAATTGAGGACG
Source organism: Clostridia bacterium (assembly GCA_021201905.1). Taxonomy (GTDB): domain Bacteria; phylum Bacillota; class Clostridia; order Lachnospirales; family Lachnospiraceae; genus Enterocloster. The sequence goes on along the minus strand of JAJQEA010000036.1, from coordinate 5,029 downwards.
TGCCCTCGGATTTGAAATATCCTGTTGTAGGGGAAGGCGCCCAGGCGCCGGAAAACGCAGAGGCGCCGTTGCAGCAGACAGAACAGCAGTACCAGGCGTCGGCCAGGGAAATGGCTAATATGGCCAGGGATATACAGACATATTTTGATTCGGAAAATCTGGACGCGGTTGTCAGCAACAGTGAGAACGCGGTGTACATCCGTTTTAAGAACGATTTATTATTCGCGCCTGACAATGCGAACCTTACGGATGCCAGCAAATCCATGCTGGACGCGGTTGGGATCATGCTGAAGGAAAAGCAGGACAATATCCTGGCCATTTACATAAACGGGCACACGGCCCAGGCAGCCAATTCCCTGATTAACGACAGGCTCCTGTCCTCAGAGAGGGCGGATAACGTGGCTATTTACCTGGAGGAACAGGTGGGAATCAACCCTAGGAAGCTGATTTGCCGCGGTTACGGCAAATATTATCCGATTTCGGATAATACCACCAGGGAAGGCCGTGAACAGAACCGCCGGGTGGATATGATTATTCTTGGAAGCGGATATAAGCCGCCGGATACGGTGGAAGGAATGGAGACAATGGACCCCTTATTCCCGGTGACCATGCCGGGGGATGAGACTATGATGCAGGAAGGTATAGCCAGTGATTAAGAGTTACGATTTTAAATCACCAAAGAAATTTACGAAAGAGCACATGAGCACGGTGGAGAATCTGTATGACAGCTTCGCCCGTGCCCTTGCGCCGTATCTCACAGGTCTTCTCCAGTCATTCTGCGAGATTACCGTTAACGGTATTGTGGAGAAGCGCTACCAGGAATTCAGCAGCTCTGTGCAGGACCATTCCCTTTTTGGCATGATTACCATGAGCCCCGCGAATAAGGATTATAATGAGGCGCCACTGACCATGGAAGCGGATACCAGGCTGGCGTTTTTTATGATTGAACGCCTTTTGGGCGGTGTGGGGTCGGAATATGATCTGTCAAGGGATTTTACGGATATTGAAAAGGCCATTTTACAGTATGTCCTTCAGAAAATCACCGAATTTATAGGGGAGGCCTGGGGACAGTACCTGGACATTGAAGCGTCCCTGACCGGGCTTCAGACCAATCCTCACCTGCTTCAGATGAGCGCCCAGGAAGATGTGGTTATCCAGGTGGAGCTGGAGGTGGTAATCGAGAAACTGAGAGCCAGAATCAACATGGTAATGCCGGCTCCCAATGTGGAGGAGCTTACCTCCAAGTTCGGCTATTCCTTTGCGGTCAGCCATAAGAAACTGGATGAGGACAAGCAGAAATCCAAACGGCACTATATTGAGCAGCATTTGCTGGAATCTGAGGTTGAGCTGAGGGCCATACTCCATGAATTTACCCTGGATGCCCAGGATATACTGCAGCTCGCTCCGGGAGATGTGATTCCCCTTAACAAAAAGGTTGACAGCGCCGTATCCCTCTATGTGGAGGACGTGGCCTGCTTTGAGGCCAGGGCGGGCCAGACAAAGATGCGCAAGGCAGTGGAAATCAGCAGTGAATTGTAGCCGGGAGGAAAAGGCATGTTATCAATGGACAAAGAAGCCATAAAGGAACTGACGGAGATGGAAGCGGTTCCTATCTGCAATATATTAGGCTCCCTGCTGGGCAGAAGTGTGAAGATGTGGGTGTCAAAGGTGGAGGAGACAGGCATGGGCTCCCTGGCGGAGTGTCTGCCCCATTTTAATGTGGTCATCGAGAGCCGGAAGGCCGGCGGGGGAATGTCGGCGGACCAGCTGTACATATTTGCCAAGGAGGACATGATAAGGCTCACCAACTATATCATGGGAGTGCCGGTGGATGCCCAGAGCCCGTTGGACGAGATTGCCCTCAGTACCCTGAAGGAGGTTGCCTCCCAATGTGTGGGCGCTGCCATGGATGAGCTCAATGATTTCCTGGGAAGGGATATGAGGGACACCATAACCAGGATATCGGCATTTGACAACACGGAGAGGATTCAGGATATCATCCGGAGATGGAATGGGGAGGATTCCGTGCTTGTGATGGGACTTCACTATGTCATTGACGGGGTGGTGGAGTCAGATGCATATATTGTTGCCTCCCAGGCTTTAAAACAGGTGATGGGGATTCCTGATATGACAGACATGCCCATCCAGGAGGCGGGGACGCAGACGGCGGAGCACAAGGAGGCCGTTGCTGTCCAGGAGGTGTCATTTCCGGAGTTTAAGTACACGCCCATCGTATACACCAAGGAACAGATTGGGGAAGAAAAAAAAGAAGCTGTTGGATATAACACTGGATGTGTCAGTCAGGCTGGGCAGCACAGTGTGCAGCGTAAAGGACGTGCTTTCCCTCAAGGAGGGGCAGCTGCTGGTATTGGACAAGCAGGCCGGTTCACCGGCTGATGTGGTTGTGAACGGCGAACTGATTGGCAGAGGGGATGTGCTGGTAACCGGGGATCATTTCGGGGCGCGCATTATCGAAGTCGTGGGCAAGAGGGAATAATATGGCATTTTTAAAGATACTGTTTTACCTTATTGTCCTTATTGTGGTGCTGGCGCTGGCCTACTATACCACCAGGATGCTGGGGCGGGGCATGGGACGGTCCCAGCGGACAGGAGGTATGGAGATTCTGGACCAGATGGCGCTGGGTCGTGACAGCTATCTGCTGGTGGTGAAGGTGCAGGATCGGATTTTCCTGATGGGGGTAACCTCCGGGGGGATATCCAAGATAGAGGAGCTGGAGTCCTACGATAAGAAGGGGGCGGCGGAAGCGGCGCCGGATTTTGTTTCCCTTCTGTCATCCCATATGAAGGAGCGCTTTTCAGGAAAAGGGACAGAAGAACAGGCAGGAGAAAAAGGCAGGAGAAAAGAATCATGAACAAGATACTGGGAAAGACAGGGAGAATCGTGGGCGCCGGGGCGTTTGTCTGGATGTGGGCGCCGGGCGCTGTTACATCTTATGCGACGGATGTGTCTCTGACCCTGCAGGGGGCGTCAGGCACAGGAAAGCCCATGGATATGCTGGATATTATGTTCCTGTTCCTGTTCCTGGCTGTGGTTCCCTCCCTGATTATTATGATGACAAGCTTTACCAGGATTGTGATTGTGCTGTCGTTTCTGCGCAATGCTCTGGGCACACAGCAGTCGCCGCCCAACCAGATTCTGGTAGGGCTTGCCTTGTTTCTGACCTTATTTATCATGAGTCCCGTATTTGCCTCGGTCAACACCCAGGCATACCAGCCATACCGGAAAGGGCAGATTACAAGGGAAGAAGCCTTTGAACGGGCTCAGGAGCCCATGAAGGAATTCATGCTGAAACAGACTGAGAAAAAGAGCCTGGACCTGTTTTTGTCCATATCCAAAGCCCAGCCGCCGGATATATCCCAGGGACAGGAGGGGTATATGAAGCTGGGCCTTACCACCATAGTGCCTTCCTTCATCCTCAGCGAGCTGAATAAGGCGTTTACCATGGGATTCCTTATATTCATTCCCTTTCTGATTATCGACCTGGTGGTGTCCAGCACGCTTATGTCCATGGGCATGGTCATGCTGCCACCTACCATGATTGCACTTCCCTTTAAAATCATGATGTTTGTGCTGGTGGACGGGTGGAGCCTGGTGATTAAGACCCTGGTCCAGAGCTTCAGGTGACAATCCCAAATGACACCGCAAAATGACACCCTGACAATACGCTGATTATACGCCAAGGAGGAAAAGGTATGAGCGCCGAACAGGTAATGGAAATCATGAAGGAGGCCATGCTGGTTGCATTTGAAATCGCAGGCCCCCTTCTTATCATAAGTATAGCGGTGGGGCTCCTGGTGGCCATTTTCCAGGCAGCCACACAGATTCATGAGCAGACACTTACGTTTGTGCTCAAGCTGATTGTCATTGCCCTGGTGCTTTTAGCCCTGGGGTTCTGGATGAGCAAGGTGATGAATGAATTTGTGGTGGAGCTGTTTGCCATTATGGCAGCTCTTTGATGAGAGTGGTGTGGTATGGACAGCAGTGTATTTGAGTATTTTGATATCTTTCTTTTGGTCCTGGCAAGAATGGGAGGGCTGGTCTTTATCAATCCCGTGTTTTCACGCAGAGGAGTTCCTGTCATGGTGCGGACGGGGCTGGCCCTGGCTCTCAGTCTCCTGATTGCGCCCGGAGTCAGGGGCGGAGCCGCTCAGGTCATGGCTTTCAGTCCCTTTGACATGGTGGAGTCCCTTATAAGGGAAGTGATACTGGGCCTGGTGATTGGCTGTGTGTTTCACATCTTTTTTTATATGCTCTATGTGGCAGGAGATTTTCTGGACACGGTGTTCGGACTGGCCATGGGAAAGGTCATGGACCCGGCAGGCGGAGTCCAGACCTCTATTCTGGGACAGTTTGTCAACGTGTTTTTTTACCTCTATTTTTTTGCAGCGGGCTGCCATCTGACCATGGTGCGCCTTTTTGCCTACAGCTACCAGGTAGTGCCGGTGGGAGCCGGGGCCATACTGGGAGGCCGTATCCTGTGGTATATCATTACCTTGTTCGGTTCCGTGTTCCTTATGGTGATAAAGCTGGTTCTGCCGTTTGTGGCGGCGGAGTTTATTCTGGAGATGACCATGGGCGTGCTTATGAAGCTGATTCCCCAGATTCACGTATTTGTCATCAACATACAGTGCAAAATTCTTCTGGGAATGATGCTGATGATGCTTTTTGCCTATCCCATGGGCGCGTTTATGGACCAATATACAGAAGCCATGATGGCGGAGGCCCAGAAGCTGCTGCTGATGTTTGGGTGACAGGGCTTGGAATATTATAAGGGGAGAGGAAGTGGTGACAGGTGGCTGCTGAGGAAAAGACCGAGAAAGCCACGCCAAAACGGCGGCAGGACGAGCGCAAAAAAAGGGAAATGTGTTCCAGAGCAATGACGTGGCCGCAGTGTGTTCGCTGCTGGTGCTGTTCCATTCTCTGAAGGCCCTGGCGCCCATGATGTATGAGAGCTTTGAGGAGTGTTTACATTTGTTTTTTTCATACGCCTCATCGCCGGGTATATTC
>JAJQEA010000350.1 GCA_021201905.1 Clostridia bacterium | reverse complement strand
ATACTGGGGACATTGTGACATTGATGTGATTTGGGGAGACCTTAGCAAATTTTACCCAGACGAGCTCATCAGGCAATATGACAGATTTCTTATATGGGGGCATCTTACTTTGTATAAGAACACACCTGAGAATAACGAAGTGTTCAAGAAAGCAGTGTTCGGGAAGGTGAATTATAAGACTATTATCAGCAGTAGGTATAATTGGGGATTCGATGAATATCGAAAATATGCACTCTTGAGAATCCAGGAAAAGATGGAAGGATACGAGATTTATAGAGTTAGAAAGGCAATAGCAGATATTTCTCCGTGGAATGGATATCAGATATGTGATGGAGGCGGTTATGGCGAAACATCAATAATGAGTGCTCTTGATTTTGTCCGTGTTGAGTCAGGAGCTGTTTATGTAAAACGTAAGGCAGAAGATGCTGAAGAAGAAAAAGCTTATATTCATTTCCAGAAAAGGGGTTTTAACATAGTGCCGTTGAAAGATACGGAACACTACTATGTTCTTTCCAACACGATCTGCCTGAACAAAGATTATGTGGGAAGGACGATCGTAAAAAAGGATAATAGAAAACTAAAAATCAAGCTTATTCAATGCGGAAAGCTTTTAGAGATTATTACTTCTAAATATAAGTAGACTGTAGTGAGAAGTGAGCAGAAAACTTTGTTAGGAATGGGCCTTTATGGTAGATGCATTTAATACACAACCTCGAATAACAGTCTTAATGACGGTATATAGCGAACCAGTTGATTTTGTTGAAAAGGCAATCAACTCTATCCTGTCTCAGACATTCAAAGATTTTGAGTACATTATTATTCTGGACAAACCAGATAACCGTGAGAGCTTTTCGTATCTTACAGAGTGGTCCGAGAAAGACAACCGAATCAGGTTCTATGTGAATGAAAAGAATATCGGGTTAGCCAGAAGTCTGAACAGAGGAATAGACCTGGCACAAGGATATTATATAGCACGAATGGATGCGGATGATATATCCAAGCCCCAGAGGTTGGAACGCGAATTGCAGTTTATAGAAACTTCCGGTGCAGATATGGTTTGCTGTCTGGTTGATAAAATTGATGAAAAGGGTGAAAAATGGGATCAGATCAAACCGTTTCCTAATTCTCCTGAATTTATAGAGAGAATGCTACCGATTCAAGATATTGTTGTACATCCTACAGTATTGATGAACACGGAAAGAGTTAAAGCTCTTGGCGGGTACCGCCCGTTCTCAGCGTGCCAGGATTATGATTGCTGGCTCAGAATGCTGACTAGTGGATATCAAATAAAGATTCTAAATGAAAATCTACTATATTTCCGCAGACATAAGAACAGTATCACGGCTAGCAAGAGATATGTTCAGTTGTTGAATGAAGTATATATCAAACAGTTATATAAGGAGCGTGTCGGTATAGGTACAGACAGCTTTTCGGAAAACAATCTGGCTGACTTCATGAAGGCACATTATGCTGATGATAGAGGTATGAACGATAAAGAAAACCAGAAGGCGGCTCTGTACAGGCAGGGCGTTGAAAACCTGAAGCGTAAGAAACTGGTGAGTGGTGGGGTGATGATCTTAAGTTCTTTGAGTTCTTATACTGTGCGGGAGAGCATAAAAGTGACGGCCAATGCAATAAAAGTAAAAAATCAGTTCGGTGGGTAGTTCCATTTGTTGCGGCACACTGCTCATGATGTACGGAGGATAGGATATACACACTTTACATATAAGGAGAACGAATCGTGGGAATCAAAGGAGCATTAAAAAACATATTTGGAGAGACCAGACTCTCAGCAATGAAAGGTGTGGTCTGCCACTATGGATGCAAAGCCGATATGATGTTCAAACATACCCCGGCTTTGAATGTGACAGGGAACGGAGTGAAAGCCAAATATGTCCTTGAGGCAGATGGATACCACGTTTACAGGGGATATTACGATTTAAATTATCTGGACGATGGTCGATTCCTGTGCCACAGGCTTCCGGTAGATGCGATTGATAATCGAAAAACAAAATGTGAAATCGGATTTTATGATCTGGAAGAGCTTATATTCCATAAGGTGGCTGACACGAATGCATGGTGTTGGCAGCAGGGAAGCAGGCTCAGATGGCATCCTACCGAAAAGAACCGAATCCTCTTCAATTCTGTGGATAGGGATCATTACTGCACGAAGATTTTTGATATTGACGGTAACCAGACAGGGATAATTGACCGGCCGCTATACGATATTACCCCTGATTTCAAGTTTGGCATCAGCCTGAATTGTTCAAGGCTACAGAGAATGCGCCCGGGATATGGATATAACTATTTCGATGATGTAACAAAGGATGCGCGCGCGCCAGAGGACGATGGTCTCTTTCTGACTGACCATCAGAAGAAGGAAAGTCGTTTGCTCTATTCATTGAAAAATCTTGCGGCATCGATTGATCCGGAGGGAAAGTATGTCCACTATCTTAATCATGTTAGTATGGCTCCGGACGGTGAACACTTCATATTCTTCCACATTTATGTGGACCCGAATGCAAAGGGGTGGAAAACGATTTTGTATGTATCAGCTACTCAGGGCCAGGAGTTAAAGGCTCTGGAAGAGACGGATAGGGTATCTCACTACTGTTGGATGGATAATGAGTCTCTCATGGTCACCTGTGTGAGCGGAACTGGAGAAACATATTATTGCACATTTAAGATTACTAATGGAGAGAAGAAAAAAATAAATATAGATGGACTTAATACAGATGGCCATCCGAGAAGAGTTTGTGGAACGGACTTTTGCGTTACAGATACATATCCGTTTGGCAAGAGCCGCCAGAAACTAATGAGTTTTTCTCTGAATGATGAAAAGGCGACTACATTGGCGTGTATTTACCATGATTACAGACTACGAGGGGAGAAACGGTGCGACCTGCATCCTAGCATTGCGGATGGAGGTAAGTTGGTATCTGTGGATACCACTTATCAGAAGAAGCGACGTTCGATTGTGATTTTCGAACGGTCGATTTAAGGTTTGGATATATCCTCAGATACGAGGAAAATAAGAAGGAAGGTTTTATTCAAAATGGCAAAAGTCAGCATAGTAGTTCCAATATTTAAAGTGGAAGCCTACTTGAAAAGATGCATTGATTCATTGATTGGGCAGACCTTAGCAGACATAGAAATTATCCTGGTGGATGATGGGAGCCCTGATAGTTGCCCTGCGATCTGCGACCGATACGCAGCAAAAGATGAGCGTATAAAGGTCATTCATAAGAAGAACGGTGGGGTGAGTGCGGCTCGAAATGATGGATTGGATATTACAATCGGGGAATATGTGATTTTCTGCGATTCAGACGATTGGATGGAACTGGATGCCTGTGAAGTTCTTTATAAAAAAGGGCTTGAAACCGGAGCCGATGTTGTTGTAGGAGACATTAATAGAATCAAGGGCGATACAGTAATCTACAACCAGTACTTTGCAAATGAATTTCATTACACGAATAGAGCGGACATGGACCAGCTCGTCATGGCTGATATTTATCTGGGCTACTGTCCCAATCCACCGGAAACACATACGATCGGGTATGGCGGACCATGGAATAAGCTGGTAAAACGGCAGCTTTTGTTGGATAACAACATTAATTTCGATGTCAGCCTGTTAGGCCTTTATGATGACATTCTCTATACAGCATATGTATATGCCAACATGGGGAGCATCGTTTATATTCAGAAGCCTGTTTATAACTATGTGGTTGTCGAGACATCGATTACTAAGTCCTACAAGGCTAATTCGCTTAATATCAGTAACCGTATTTTTAAAGCGTTCAGTGCATTCATCAAAGAGTATAGTTTTGATGGAAAATGGGATAAGGCATTTGATGCGTTGGTTGTAAGACGGTTTGAAGAAAACTTGCGATATTATTTCTTCAGTGATCAGAATGGCAAAGGATACAAACAGACAATTAATGAGTTGAAGGAGACAATGGAGCAGGAACCGTATGCTTCAGCAGCCCAAAATGTAGAGATAGATAGACTGGAGCCTTATCAGGCAAGAGTTGCAAAACTCTACGGGCAAAATCTGCGACCGGCCTGTGGGGGCTATATAAACTGAAGAAACTCCGCTCAAATCTTATTGGGGGATTGGGGGGGGGGGGGGGGTAAAGTTTGCATTTTTGGGGCGGGTTTTAATTGTTTACGGTTATTTTGAGGGGGGATTGAGGTGGGTTAGCACCGAGAGGTTGATTTTTAT
>JAJQEA010000101.1 GCA_021201905.1 Clostridia bacterium | reverse complement strand
CTCTGTTATTCATGCTCATACTCCTCTTTATCTATTTGGTTCTTCATGGGAAATCATTCCAGGATACGCCGGTAACTCTCCCAGTCGCTTGTAACGGTTCCCACTTCCACATTATTGGAATTGCCTGTTGTTTCCTGGATACAGAGCATATTTCCCTCTGGTGTCCAGCCCAGGAATATCACCACATGCGCCATGGGATTGGACCGGATGCAGATATCTCCCGGCAGCAGTTCATCCCTTGACACAGGCGTGCCGCTGCCCAAAAGCGTGAGGGTGCTCTGGGCTCCCAGTCCCCTTCCCGTGACGGACCAGTATACCCAGTTTATCCAGCCCGAACAGTCCAGTCCCTTTAAAATCCTGCCGTCCTCATCCGGTGCGGTCAGGGAACCGAAGCGGTTGCCGGTATAACCCGGGGCCGATGGTTTGCCTCCCCAATAGTAGGGAATTTTACCCACGGATGTAAGGGCATACCGCACAAAATCCTTGCGCTGCTGGCTGGCGTCTTTCGGAACCAGCCCCATGTATTGTTCAATCTCCCGGGCGTTTAAAATTCCTTTCACCGGATAGTCAACCGTATAAAGTCCGTATTCCTGAAACCAGTCCTGGGCCAGCAAAACGCCTGTCATGTTCATGGTATCGGCATTCCATCCGGTCCAGCCGGAGGTCTTTACCGCCTCCAGGGAAGCTGCTGCCTGGAAAAGGCTGTCCGCCTCCGCAGTGCCTTTGATCACAGCCAGCACCGTGCAGTCCACATGGCCCGGACATGTCCGGGAGTCGGCTGACAAAGCTGTTTCAGAGGTTTCAGATTGGGAGGATGCTATATCAGGGGGCCCGTCCCCAGGAGATTCTATATCAGAGGATACTGCGGCGGCGGCTTCCGCTGTATTCCCGGTATCGCCTTCCTGTCCGCCTAACGCTGCTGTCTGGGACGGCAGGCTGGATGGTTCTGTATGTTCAGGCTCCGCAAGGGGCCCGGATGTTTTTTCTGGGCCGGCCGCTGTTTCACCAGCGCCTTCCGTGCCGGCCGCTGCCGTACCCTCATCTTCCGTGCCAGCCGCCGCCGCACCCTCGTCTTCCGTGCCAGCCGCTGCCGTACCCTCATCTTCCGCGCCAGTCGCCGCCGTACCCTCATCTTCCGCGCCAGTCGCCGCCGCACCCTCATCTTCCGTGCCGGCCGCTGCTGCACTCACGTCTTTGGCGCCCACCGCAGCTTCCCCCACACCTTCGGTGCCGGATTGGTCTGCGCCGGTTTCGTCTGTGTCTGGCGCTACTTTTATTGCTTCGTCCAGACAGCTGCCGTCACAGTAATAAATGCCGCCTATGCTCACAGAGTATTTGTGGGAGGCGTTCCACAGCTTGTCCGCACAGTCCTCCATGGTTTTCATATCTTTAAGCACGCCGCAGTAATGAAGGGTATTGATGATGGAAATGATTTCCCTCGCATTGGAGGTACCTCCGTTTTCCTGCAAGCCGCTGTTTACAAAGCGCACGGACAGGTTGCGAAACTCCGGGATGATACCGGACGGTGAAGTGACGGCTGTCTCCGGAAGTCCCAGCAGGGAGGCAAGCTGCTGGGGCGTATAATTGTACAGGTCATACAGTCCTGATAACCATGCGGCATCCTTTAAGGCCAGCATATCATAGAGCCGGCCCCCATAGCTGTCGGCCGGATCCGTGGAATCCGCCCCGTCCTCATAGAGGTATACCAGATTCAGCACCTGGGAATCCATGATGTCCACATTGGAGGGGGTCGCTTCCCGGAAGGCCGCGCCTGGCGGAAAGAGAAAGGAAGGTGAACCGGGAGCCAGGTCGGTGTACTGTGAGGTGGCTTCTGCGGTCCCGTCCCCGGAGCCGGCATCTGCGGGCGCCTTCTGCCGCACGCTGTAACGTCCGGCCATATAGGAAATCCCGCAGGCGCACATGACTGTCACGGCCAGGGCTGTATACTGCAGAATCTGCCGTTTATATTTTTTTACCAGCAGTATGGTATCGTCTTTTTTCATGTTGTGCGTCCTGTTTGTCAGTCATAAATCATATAATTGCACCGTCCCCCATTATATCACACAGGCAGGGGAAAGAATAGAACAAAAGTCTTAAAGAATCTTTAAAATAGCGCGTAAACCAGGGGCTGTGCAGGGCTTTGGCAGGACGGCTCACCCAAATTATGGTTGACGCATAAAATAGAGCGAGCTATAATATTCACAATCTGTCACAGGAGGGATAGAGACTCATAGCAAAGCTAAGCGCCATGCACCTTTTACCGGGGACGTGAACAGCAGAAAGGTCTGCTGCCGGTGGAAAGGTTAACGAGGTGGAGAGAGAATCGAGAAATTCGGCGGGTGCTCTCCCATGCTGTCCGGGCGTGTTACATACTGGAAAATATGCGGGTAACTGCAAAACAAAGCCAGTGTGACCGGATGAAACATCATACAAAAAATAGTTAAAAAAGAATGTTGAAAGAAGCTTGAAAACTGCCTGCATAAGACAGCTTGGTTTTTTGTTGTCTTTTTCAGGAACGGCAGCCGCAGTCAGAATGACTGCTGCGAACAAAATGACTGCTGCTGACACTGCAGCGAACAAAGAAAGGCAGAACAAATTATGTGTGGAATAATTGGATATACAGGCCCTTTAGAGGCCAAGGACGTATTGTTAAAGGGACTTGCGGGACTGGAATACAGAGGATATGACAGTGCCGGAATTGCTTACTTCAACCAGGATTCCCTGGTCAGGACCATTAAAAAGGTGGGAAAGGTGGCCGCCCTGAGAGAAGGTGTAAAATCAGCCGGCGACATATCCCACTGCGGAATCGGCCATACCCGCTGGGCCACCCACGGAGGTGTGACAGACGCCAATGCCCATCCCCACAGCTTCGGTCAGGTAACCCTGATTCACAACGGAATCATCGAAAATTACCGCCAGCTTACAGAGGAATACGGACTGGAGGGCTGTCTTGCCTCCCAGACCGACAGTGAGGTGGCCGCGGCTGTGCTGGATTCTGCGTACAGGGAATGGGGCCAGGATCCCCTGAAGGCAATCGCTGCTTTTACAGGCAGGCTGGAGGGCTCCTATGGTTTCTGTATCCTTTTTGCGGACCGTCCCGGTGAGATATATGCAGTAAGAAAGGTGAGCCCCCTGGTTGCTTCCTACACCCACTCAGGAGCGCTTGTGGCCTCCGATCTAACTGCCCTGATTTCCTATACCAGGGAGTATTTCGTGGTACCGGAAGGCTGCATCGTGCGCCTGACCCCATACAAAGTCCGTGTATATGAGGATTTTAACCGTGTGGAGCCGGAAGCACTGGAGGTCAGCTGGAACATGGACGCGGCCATGAAGAACGGATACCCTCATTTCATGCTTAAGGAAATCCATGAGCAGCCGGATGCCCTTAAGAATACCATTCTTCCGAGAATGGTGGACCGCCTGCCGGATTTCAGGGATGACGGCATCCCGGACTCCATATTCGGGGAGTGTTCCCAGGTGCGCATCATTGCCTGCGGTACAGCCATGCATGCGGGAATGGTGGCAAAAGCGCTGATGGAGCCAATGCTCCGGATACCTGTCACCGTGTCCATTGCATCTGAATTCCGGTATGAGGATCCGCTGATTGATTCCAAAACCCTGGTCATGGTCATCTCTCAGTCCGGGGAGACCATTGACACGCTGGCTGCCATGAATCTGGCTAAAAGCCTTGGCTCTCCCACTCTTTCCATTGTCAATGTAAAGGGCTCCACCATTGCCAGGGAAAGCGATTATGTATTTTATACCCATGCGGGTCCGGAGATTGCGGTTGCCAGTACAAAGGCATATTCCGTCCAGCTGGCTGCCCTCTACATGATTGGCTGCCGTATGGCTTTGGTCCGGGGAGCGTTCAGCCGTGATGAGGCCAGGGAATTTATGAAGGACCTGATGGACGTCATTCCTGCCATGGAAACCATGATTGAACAGTCTGAATTTATCCAGTCCTTTGTGCGCCACCTGATTCGTGAGAGGGACACCTTTTTTATCGGAAGGGGCCTGGATTACGCCTTTTCCCTGGAGGGAGCCCTGAAGCTTAAGGAAATCTCCTACATCCACGCAGAGGCGTATGCCGCCGGTGAATTAAAGCACGGAACCATTGCCCTGATTTATGACAATGTGCCTGTTATCGCCATAGCCACCCAGGACCATGTCTTTGCCAAGACCATATCCAATATCCGGGAGGTAAAGGCCAGAGGCGCTTACGTTATCCTGCTGGCAAAGAAACAGTCTGTGGTGGAGGACGGAGTGGCGGACGTGGAGCTTCGGATTCCGGATCTGGAGGACCGCTTTACCGTGTTCCCCATTGCAGTGGCCCTGCAGCTGATTGCCTACTATGCTTCTATCGGCAAGCATCTGGATGTGGACCAGCCCCGGAACCTGGCCAAATCCGTTACGGTGGAGTGACAGCCCATGGCTGAGGATATGATTGATTTGGGTAAAGATTTACACTGACATCAAAAAAGATGCAGCAATACCGGCGTTTACCGGCGTTGCTGCATCTGCTGTTTTAGCTGCTTATCTTACTGCATCCCACGCATTTTGCTGGGCTACTTCTGTTTCCTCCACTCCTGCTTCACCTTTGCGAAATTCAGGATGACATCCACTGCGCCCTCCGGTCCTGTGACGCTGCTGTTGAGGCACAGGTCATAGCTGCGGGGATCGCTCCACTTCTTGTTGGAGTAATAATTATAGTAGCTGGCGCGCTGTTTGTCTGTCTTGATCATAATGTCCTTTGCCTTGGATGTGTCCACTTTGTACAGCTCCTGAAGGCGTTTCAGCTTGTCGTCGTCGTTGGCCGTGATGAATACGCTGACCACATTGGGGTAGTCCTCCAGGGCATAATCCGCGCACCGTCCTACCATGACGCAGGAGGCCTCGTCAGCCAGCTTTTTGATGGTGTCAAACTGTGCCAGGAATATCTTATGGTTAATAGGCATATCGGAATATCCCGATGCCGTATAGCCCATGGAGTAGGAATCCATAACCAGTGAGTAGAGGAAACTGCTGGTGGGCCGTTCGTCGTGTTTTTCAAACAGCTCCTCGCAAAGTCCGCTGTGTTTTGTAGCCATGGATAACAATTCCTTGTCGTAGCACTTAACGCCCATCTTTTCTGCCAGTAATTCGCCAATCATCTTGCCGCCGCTGCCACACTGCCTGCCGATGGTGATAATAAGATTATTTGTCATTCTACATTCCCCTTTCTGCACTGTCTGTCCTGTAGGTCATAAGTCATATTTTATCTGTTAAGTATTATAACTCAAAAATTCAGAAAAGTATATAGAAATGTACAAAAAAGTAAAAAATAGTATAAAGCTTTGCGACAAAAGTGACAACTTATCTATTAAAGTATGTTTTTACTGCGCTTTTTTGCCATGGTCTAGTTTAAGGTACAAAGGAGTTTTTGGAAGTATTCCGGGAGAGGCGCTGAAAATTCCATATATTCTCCCGTTCTGGGGTGGACGAATCCCAGGACGCCGGCGTGCAGGGTCTGGCCGCAGAGACCGCTTATGGGACATTTGGCAGGTCCGTACACAGCATCCCCCAAAAGAGGATGACTGATGCTGGCCATGTGGACACGGATCTGATGGGTGCGGCCTGTCTCCAGCCTGCATTCCACATGGGTGTATTGTCTGAAACGGTCCAGAACCCTGTAATGGGTTACGGCATTCTTGCCGTTCTGGTAATTGATACTCATTTTTTTGCGCTCCACCGGATGGCGCCTGATGGGAGCATCCACTATCCCCTCATCCTCGGCAATAACGCCATGGACAATGGCCTGGTATCTGCGGGTAATGGAGTGTTCCTTTAGCTGGGCTGCGATGGAGCTGTGGGCCATATCATTCTTACACGCTATAATGACCCCTGTGGTATCCATGTCGATCCGGTGGACGATACCCGGCCGCATGACGCCGTTGATGCCTGAGAGCTGGCCCTTACAATGGTACATGAGGCCGTTTACCATAGTATGGCTGTAATGTCCTGCAGCCGGGTGGACCACCATTCCCTTGGGCTTGTTGATGAGAATGACGTCCTGGTCCTCATAGAGGATGTCCAGCTCCATGGGCTCCGCGTCGATTTCCGGCTCCACGGCCTCCGGTACCTCCAGCTCAATCCTGTCCTCTTCCTCCACGATATAGCTTGCCTTCACGCCCTGGCCATTAACCAGGACCTGCCCTGATTTAAGGAGCTTCTGGATGTAGGAGCGGCTTAAATCAGGGCAGGCTTCGGCAAGGTATTTATCAATACGCACATGGTCTTCCATATCCGTTGGATAAAATTCCTGTTTCAAAGGGGTATGTCCTCCTGTCTGATGGTTTGTTCTAATGCTTTTTCAATGAGAAGCATGCCATGTCCTCGTCCTTGTAATAAAACATGATTAAAAGCACAAGGCAGGCAGCGCCGATAGTAACATAGCAGTCGGCCACATTAAAGATAGGAAAATTAATCAGTTTAAAATACAGGAAATCCACCACATATCCCTGGCTGACCCGGTCTATCATATTTCCCACGGCGCCTGCGCTTATCATCATCAGGCAGACGGCCAGGGGACGGTACTTGCCGTCTGAGGGCATCCTGTATATGAGGTAAGCCACGGCTCCCAGCACAAGGACCGCGATGAGAAAGAAGAAAAGCTGTTTTTCCTGCATCATCCCAAAGGCGGCGCCCCTGTTTTCCGAATAATAGAATTCAAACACCCCGTTCCAGATGACAAAAGGTTTCTGGCCTTTTAAGGATTGCACCACCAGCCCCTTTGTCCACTGGTCCAGGCCCACCAGGATGGCGAAGCCGATGAGGAAGCTGACAATCAGGGATTGCTTTTGTTTTGTCATTACGCCTGTCCTCCTATCATGTCAAAACCGGCCTTCATCTCATCCGCCGTAACGGTCTTGTCCACATACGCCTCCCCGATGGCTTTCAGCAGGACAAAACGGATGACGCCGGCGTCAACCTTCTTATCGCTCTGGGTGGTTTTAAGGACCTGCTCCCACGCGAGATCCGGCGCTGTGCCCGGAATCCCAAAGGAGAGGAAGGTATTCCGGATGTCCTCCGCCTCCTCCCGGGTAAGCATGCCTCTGAGCTGGGATATATTGGCAGCCCCTATGCAGCCCAGTCCCACGCAGTGGCCGTGGTGCATGGTGAAATTCTCCAGCTTTTCAACCGCATGGCCCAGTGTATGGCCGAAATTCAGAAGCGCTCTCTCACCCTGCTCCGTGGGGTCCTGCTCCACCACACGCTTTTTAATCATGCAGCTCTCGTAAACCATGGCCTGGCACAGATCCAGATCCCTGGAAACAATGCCCTCACGGTTATCCTTCAGCCACTGGTAATACTCCCTGTTTTTGATCAGGCCGTGCTTCACCACCTCGCCCATGCCGGAGGAGAATTGTTCCTCAGGAAGGGTCAAAAGGGTGCTAAGGTTCGCGTAAACCAGCCTGGGCATATGGAAAGCGCCCACCATGTTTTTATAGGCATCAAAGTCCACGCCGGTTTTGCCGCCGATGCTGGAATCCACCTGCGAAAGGAGGGTGGTTGGAATCTGAATAAAGTCAATTCCCCTGAGGTAAGTGGCGGCTGCAAAACCGCATAAATCACCTACCACACCGCCACCCAGGGCAGCCAGCATGTCCTTTCTGTCAAAATGCTCCAGAATCAGGTGCTCATACAGGTTCCGCACCGTATCCAGATGTTTGTTCTCCTCCCCTGCCGGGAAGGTAAAGACCGAAACAGCCTTGCAGCATCTGGAGAGAATGGCGCGCACTTCCTCCAGATAAAGGGGCGCCACATTGGAATCCGTCACAATGCAAATTTTGTATTCCTCAACAGGAAGGCAGGATACTGCCTCCTTTAAACCTTCAAAGGATTGGGCCAGTACAATATCGTAGATAGCCTTCCCATCCCTGCATACATTTATCCTGTCAGCCATGCCAGTGTCCTCCTGATTTTATACAACAAATCGGCAGACACACCAGGTCTGCCGCATACTTGTCCCCTGTACAGGGGCTTCCTTTTCCTTGTCGATTACAAATGGATATTGAGTCCTGAAACGTCCATGCCCATGGCGCCGCCTGCGGCCAGAATGTCCTGGAAATCTCCAGACAGTTCCACGGAATCAGGTGTCGCGATGAAGATATAATTAGATATCTTCTGCAGATTGCCGTTCATGGAATAGGTGGCTCCTGAGGTAAAATCTATGATTCTCTGCGCCACTTCTGTATGTATACCCTCCATATTCAGTACCACTGCCTTGCCAGCTAGAAGGTAATCACAGATGTCTCTGGAATCCTCCATGGATGTGGGTTTGCTCATTGTCACTTCCATGCTGCGTCTCATAGGTACTACTTTGGGATTGGATCTTCCTAAAAATCGGGGCTTGTCCTGCTCCTCTTCATCATCATATTCCGTATTCTTCTTTGAGAACAGTCCCTTGCGCGGGGCCTCCTCTTCAAAGTCATCGTCCAGGTAGTAATCATCCTCTTCCTCATCAGGATTTAATCTCATGGTATCCATTAACTTACCTAACAGACTCATCTTACACTCTCCAATCTCTATATGAAGTGCTTACCGGGGGAAACACCTTATCGTGCACCGAAAATACCAGTACCGACCCTGACCATGGTAGCTCCTTCTTCAATGGCAACCTCGTAATCCCCGGTCATTCCCATTGAGAGCACACCCATAGTAACATTATCAATGTTTTTGCTACCTATGTCAACAGCAAATTCAAATAATTTTTTAAAAATTCCGCGATTTTCTTCTGGATTATCTACAAAAGGCGCAATTGTCATAAGCCCCTTAATGTGCACATGGGAGAAATCCTTAATCTGCATGATGGCATCCTCCACTTCCTCCATGAGAAATCCGTATTTGCTCTCCTCCCGGGCCACATTGACCTCCAAAAGAATGTCCACATCCAGCCCCAGCTTTGCCGCGTCCGCCTCAATCTGCTGCGCCAGGCGCAGGGAGTCCACGGAGTGAATCAGCACGGCCTTGTCAATGACCTGGTGGACCTTGTTGCGCTGCAGATGACCAATCATGTGCCAGCGGATATCTTTTGGAAGCTCCGGTTTCTTGTTCAGGATTTCCTGTACCTTGTTCTCACCAAAATCCCTGGCTCCTGCGTCGTAAGCCTCCATAAGCATGGGAATGGGTTTCGTCTTGCTGACTGCGATGAGAGTCACTTCCTCAGGATTTCTTCCCGCCCTGCGGCAGGCATCTTCAATATGTTTTCTTACTTCTTCCAGCTGATTTTTTATCATATTGTTTTCCTCCCTTATTGGTACAGCAGCTGTCCTTCCTCCACCATGGAGGCATCCAGCACGATGTGATCGTACACGGACAAGCCGTATTTCATGTTTCTGCGCACCGTATAATATTCACTGTTGGAATCCAGTATATCAATTTGTTTGAAAATAGTATAGCCTTTATTGATATTGTAAACACCCTTCAGGGAAGCAGTCCTCCCAATCTGGTAACGGTCTGAGGATTCGGGCCTGACCACATAATCCCCTGCCTTGAAGCCGTTCTCCTCGCCCATGTCCACATAGTAAAATTCTTCGTCTGAATAGTAAACCGTAGTGGGCACGAAGACAATGGATGTGCCGTTTTCCGTATAAACTTCCTTATAAAAACCGTCCTCCGAGGAATCGCCGCCCTGGGTCATGTATTCCAGGGGTATGAGGTAAAAATTCTTGTCCGTCACTGCGCTGATGGGAATTTTAAGGCCGTCAGCCTTATCCACTTTTATCTCGAAATCCACGAATCGGTCCGAGATAAACTGTTCCATATATTTTGAAAAATCCAGTTTTCCATAGGCGGCCCCATCCTTGCCCGTAAAGGTGGAATAGGCGGCCGGCGTGCTGAGGGAATAGTCGCGGAACACCACACGAAGAACGGTCTTGTCATTATAAAGAGCCGCGTCCTCTTCGCTCAGAGGAAATACAATGGACCATTTTTCCGAGGTAACAATTTTATAGGCCGGGGAGCCGCTGTCAATCAAATCCCCGGATTTATGTACTGTCTTGACGTAGGTGCTCCGGTCAAAAGAAGCAGCTTCCACGTCTGAGGCTGTCATGGATTCATAGGAGTCAATTCCGTAAGACACCACTCCGGACACATCGGACCGGACCTGTTCAAAGACAGCCCCGGACTGTTCCGCCAGCTTGTCCAGCTGGTCCAGGGTGCTGAAGCTGGAATACTCCATCACCGAGGCATCCAGGGAAATCCTGGCATCGTAGATGGTCCCGAAATCCTGGTTCCGGAAGGACAGCACAAAGGATGTAAGCTGCTTTTTCAGGTCGGACAGGCTGTCATCGGAAAGGGAATTGCCCTCCTCGGCGTTCTCTTTTAACAGTGTCTCCAGGTTCCCTGTCTCGTCCAGGGAAAAAATGCGGCTTCCCACGGAAGCACGTTTTCCCTCACGCAGATAATAGTTGATATAGCCGGAGCGGTCTGCTGTGCGCACCTGCTCCTCGCGGAGAATCAGTCCGTTGTAGATTCGGTTATTGACGATTCCGCCGTCCACCACCTCATAAAACTGGATCTTCTCCCGCTTCAGATACGTGTATACGCTGAATACCAGGTAGATGAAAATGATAAAGAAGATAATCATTCCCACATTGATGTTGAGAGGCCTGTGGTAACGTATGACTTTCTTGTTTTTCTTTTTGGCCATAAATCCGGCCTCCTTTTACAAAATACACATCACTTCACAAAAAGCTGCCCTCCATACCAGGCATTTTAATCCCAGCAGGTTGGCAGCCTATAAGTCCTGTCTGTATTTTATCACAGAAAATGTATCATTACAATGAAATAATCACATCGCCCTTGGCACACTCAGGAAGCTCCGCAGCGTCCATGGAAATACTTAACACAAAGGTTATATGGTATTTTTCACCGATATTTTTCAATGTCATATATGTATCAGAAATGTCTGCTCCCTCCAGACATGACAGCTTTAAAAAGCTATCCAGGTACATGGTCTCCAAATCGTGATCCTGAGAGATAATACCACAGATAAATCCTAAAAATCCATCGCTGTTTGTAAGTGGGAATTCATTGACATTAATGAGACGAATCTTGTTGTTTAACTCATACATATGCTGGGCACTCTTATCCAGATATACGACAGTGCCGTTGGCCCCCTTGATTGCTGCATTGGCCATATCTAACAGATGTTTGGTCTTGCCTTTACATTTTTTTCCTGCAATAATCTGAACCATACCAATCTCATCCTTGAGTTATATATGTTGTATAAAAAATCAATTAAGATTACTCTAATTATAGTATAAATTCATAGAAAGTGCAATCACTATTTGACGATTTTAGAAATTATATTTGTCATATTATCATATAAGCCTGGACGGCTGTCTGATTTTAATACAACCGATATATATTCCTTATCATCCTGGTCCCTGGTAGCCATGATGAGACAATAGCCGGCGGCGTTTGTAGTGCCTGTCTTTCCCCCGAATACGGTCAGGCCTTCCGGCGTCTCCCGCTCCCGTGTCATGAACCAGTTTCCGCCTTTCCATGTCTTGGTGACGGCCTGGCTGTCCTTGTCGTGGTAGTTGGCCGTATAGGATGTGGTGCCCACTATCTGCCGGAATACCGGGTATTTGAGGGCCTCATTGAAAATAAGGTACAGGTCATAGGCCGTGGTATAATGGTCCGGATCGTTGAGCCCGTGAGGGTTCACAAAATGGGTTCCGGTGGCTCCCAGACTGGCAGCCTCCTGGTTCATCATGTCTGCGAACTTATCAATGCCGCCCGCGATGTGCACCGCGATTGCGGCGCCTGCATCATTGCCCGAAGGCAGCATGAGCCCGTATAAAAGCTGCTCCAATGTCAGGGTATCACCCGGCTTTATACCGCACAGGGTGGCCCCGGATTCCGTGATGACGGCATCATCCGTCACAACCACCCGGGCGTTTAAATCGCCGTTTTTAATGGCTACAAGGGCTGTCATCACCTTGGTGATGCTGGCCGGATACAGCCGTTCAAAGGCTTCCTTGCTATAGAGTGTTTCCCTGTCGCTGACATCAAAAAGGGCAGCTGCCTCCGATGTCACATAATTGCTGTCAAAGCTGCCTTCATCCTCCACCACGCATAAATCCGAAGCAAAACCGTCTGCATAGCGCACGGTCCGGGACAGGCTGTCCTCCATGACCGGGATTCGCTCCTCCAGGCTGTAGGGTTCCTTGACGCCTGAGAGACAGCCCGTAGTGGAAAGGGCCACAGCCCCCAAAAGAAGCGCACACAGAAAGCCGCGCGTCCCCACTGCCTTCATTACCTGACTACCTCTCGCCATTCCATATCGCCCCTGTCAAGAGCCTTGATAAGCAGTTCTGCAGATGCCAGATTGGTGGCAAGGGGAATGTTGTAGATATCGCATAGGCGGACCACGTCGTTTACATCCGGCTCATGTGATTTGGGATTCTGGGGGTCACGTAAAAAGATGACCAAATCCATCTCATTGTGTTCAATCTGGGCCGCCATCTGCTGCATACCGCCCAGATGCCCCGCCAGATATTTGTGAATATTAAGGTTAGCCACCTCTTCAATCAGGCGGCCTGTTGTGCCTGTTGCATACAGTGTGTTCTTGCTGAGTATTCCCCTGTATGCGATGCAGAAGTTCTGCATCAGTTTCTTTTTTGCGTCATGTGCAATCAAACCAATTGTCATATTAAATTAACCCTCCTTGGATTAGATATGTCTTGTTTCTCTCTGAAGCCCCACATTGAGCACCAGCCCGATTCCCATGAAAATACTGATGAGGGAACTGCTTCCGAAACTGATGAACGGAAGGGGAAGCCCTGTATTGGGAAAGATGCCTGTGGCAACGGCGATGTTGGCAAATGCCTGGAAGGCAATCAGCGTCGCCATGCCCACACAGATAAGGCGGCCGGATAAATCCCTGGCCCGTGCAGCCATTATAAGACATTCATAAATTATCAATAAAAATAAGGCGATAACCACCACACAGCCGATGAATCCCAGCTCCTCACCGATCACGGCAAAGATGAAGTCCGTCTGCTCCTCTGACAGGAAATTACCGTTCTTGACAGACGCTATGGTGGTGTTGAAAAGCCCTTTGCCCTTTAGCTGGCCTGAACCGATGGCAATGATGGAGTTATTCTGCTGGTAGCGGGCCTCTCCGTACTGGTCCGGATAAAACCAGGCCAGGATACGCCCTGCCTGATAATCCTTGATGAATGGAATCATACCGTGAAGCAGCAGGTAGACAAAGGTGGACATGACGAGAATGGTAACAGCCAGTGTACCCGCGATCCACTTATAGCTTATGCCGCTTGCAAATACGATTCCCAGTACCATTACCATAATCACAAGACAGGTTGACAGATTCGGCTGTTCGAAGATGAGCGCCGCCGGAATGGCAAAAAGTACAGCGGCTATGGCCACGGTGCTGACCTGATTAATCTTTTCCTGGTATTTCATGAAATACCAGGAAAAGGTTATGATAAGGCCTATCTTAACAAATTCCGATGGCTGGAGCTGGCCGATGGCTGGTATCTCAATCCACCGTCTGGCGTTGTTCACCACATTTCCCCAAATCAGTACGGCCACAAGGCTCGCAATACACAGGCCGTATATGAGGGTACTGAAGTTCAGGATTTTGT
The DNA here is from genome assembly GCA_021201905.1 of Clostridia bacterium. Lineage (GTDB taxonomy): Bacteria > Bacillota > Clostridia > Lachnospirales > Lachnospiraceae > Enterocloster. Next base: position 20,302 of record JAJQEA010000101.1, on the reverse strand, counting down.
GGTAATCCACCAGGGAAAGACCAATAGCCACAACCAGCCCTATGAACACTCCTAATAGCTGTTTGTTGACTGCATCTGCGTTCATGTTGGTGGCGCTGCGGATAACCAGCACGCCGATGACGTTGAGTACAATCATATAAAATATCAGCCGAAAATTAAAATGTCTGAAATCATAATCCAAAAACATATTTAATATAGCCCCTTGTTCGATATGGAACGAATCGGTATGTTGGCATGAAGCACAGGCAGTGTCCGGCAGCCGCCCTTTTGGGGACTGCCCTCTGTATCCATCTGTATCTGGACTTTGTCCTTTTCTATCTCCATATATTTGGAAATGGCGTGTATCACGTCATCTTTTATCATCAGTATCATCTCCGGTGAGCAGCCTGCCTTATCGGATACCAGCAAAAGCTTTAGCCGCATCTTAGCTGTCTCTCCGGAACGCCTGGTTTGAAACCCCTGGAACCATCTCACCTTGACACCATCCCTTCTATGCTCTCTTAAGTATTCCGCGCAGCCTGGCAAAAAAAGGTTTCCGTCTCACCGGGATTTGTCATAGGTATGCTCTCTCCCAGTATCCTGCGGCAGATATCAAGATAAGCCTGTCCGGCCGTAGAGCCCAGTCCCACCAGAGGTTCTCCCTGGTTGGTGGAAATGACGATGTTCTCGTCATCGGGCACTGCGCCGATGATGTTTACTGCCAGAATGTCTGTCACATCGCTTAGGGACATCATATCTCCCCGGCGGACCATGTCGGCCCGGATCCGGTTGATAATCAAGTCAATCTCGTCAATCTCCGCACGCTCCAGCAGACCGATGATGCGGTCCGCATCGCGGATGGCCGAGACCTCCGGCGTCGTGACCACCAGTGCCCTGTCAGCACCGGCTATGGCATTGTAGAATCCCTGTTCAATGCCTGCGGGACAATCTAACAGTATGTAGTCAAACTCTTCCCTCAGGTCATCAACCAGCTTTATCATCTGCTCCGGATTCACGGATGTCTTGTCCCGTGTCTGGGCCGAAGGCAGAAGGTATAGGTTCGGGTATCTTTTGTCTCTTATCAGGGCCTGCTTCATACGGTAGTTGCCTTCCACCACGTCTACAAGATTGTAGACAATGCGGTTCTCCAGTCCCATGACCACGTCCAGGTTGCGCAGGCCGATATCTGTATCAATCAGCACTACCCGCTTACCCAGGATAGCCAGTCCTGTTCCCACATTGGCAGAAGTAGTCGTCTTGCCTACCCCGCCTTTTCCAGAAGTAATCACAATGACCTCGCTCATGATGAAATCCTCCTGAAAATTACTTTACCTTTCTATTGTACATTAAATTTCGTAAATTTACCAGTATTTTTTTGGCATTAAGCAAAATTTAACATATTGTTTAGGAATGACTTTTTTAAAGACCGTATAACGATGGCCCCGTCTTCCGCCAGGGCTATCATGGGTCCCCGCCCCAGACGCTTGTTTCTCTCGTTGAAACGGCTGCTCATATCTCCGATGCAGATTTGCAGGGGAGCCATGTCAAGGGCCATGACAACGGCCTGGGGATTGCCGGACACGCCGGCTGTCACCGTACCCTTCAGCTCTCCCAGCACAATGATATTGCCCTTGGCCGTCACCCGCGCTCCGTGGTCCACATTTCCTATGATCACGATGCTGGCCTCGGATTCCAGGCAGTCTCCCCTCTTCAGTGTACCCCGGTAAAACTGTCCTGTCTGGGAGTTCAGTTCCATTAGCTTATCATTCAGTGCTTTCTCACAGCGTTCAATCCGTTCCGCATCCGTGTCCAGAAGACAGAGGACTTCGATCTGTGAGTTCTTCGTAATCATATCGACAATTGCAAATTCCTGGGCCGCAGTCAGCTCCCGGCCCTCCAGGGTCAGGGTCATCTGGACAGAACCCCAGAAACGGGCGCTCTCGCTGAACTTCTTCCCTATGGCCTCCAAAAGCTCGCCAAAGGGCAGTTCAGGGTCCAGAATGACAGTCATTCCTGCCTTGCTGCTCTTAATTACAACTGCATTGCGCATACAATCACCTCTTTTGCTGGTTTAGTCACCAATATTTACATTTGATACACCTAATGCACCAGAGCTTTCTATCTGCTCCAGGGTGGTATAATTATAATAATACTCGTATACCTTTTTTACAAGGGTTGCGGCGTTGGCACCCGCATAACCGTATGGAATATTTACAGTCACCGCAATTTCCGGATGGCTGTAAGGCGCAAAGGACACGAAGAAGGCATGGTTGGAACGGCTCTTGTCCTCCTGGGCTGTTCCGGTTTTGCCTGCCACCTCCACAGGGAGGTCGGAGAAAATGCTCTTGGCGGAGCTGTCCGTGATTACCCGTCTCATACCGGTCTGGACCGCGTCCCAGGTACTGTCAGCCGCGTCCACGTGGGAGCTTATGGCAGGGGTGTAGTTCTTAATCAGGTTGCCGTCAGAGTCGGTAAGTTTATCCAAAAGGCTCAGCTCAAATACATTTCCGCGGTTGGCAAGGGCTGCCACATAGCGGGAAAGCTGGACATTGGTGTAGGAATGGGTGCCCTGCCCCATGGCGGAACGCTCCGGGTCCTCCGATGATATCTGGGGCTCGTTTTCGGGGATCTCCACGCCTGAGGTGTGGTCCAGGCCGAAAAGGGAAGCGTATTTTCGCAGGGTGGCAAGGCCCTGGTCCGGCGAATAGGTGCCGTCCGGCTTCATACAGAGCCTGTGGGCCAGTTCAGCGAAGAAGTAGTTACATGAGTTCTGTATACCCTCCTCGATGTTCTCGCTGTTATGGCGTCCTGGCCAGATCCAGCACTTGATGGGCTTGGAAATCTGGTCGTAGATACCGGTACACTCGATGGTGTCCTGAAGCCCAATCACACCCTCCTCCAGGGCGGCCACAGCCGTGATGAGCTTGAAGGTAGAACCAGGAGCCTTCTGGGCCTGGGTGGCGTTGTTGTACAGCGGTCTGGACATATCGTCCTGGAGCTGGCTGAAATAAGCCGCGTCCACGCTGCCCGACATCAGGTTATTGTCATAGCTGGGATATGTGACCAGGGCCCGCACCTCTCCCGTTTTTACGTCCGTCACCACCACCCCGGCCGTACACGGGTCCAGGGCCAGCTGGGCCGGCGTCAGCTCCAGGTTGGATATCTTCTCCTTGATAAACTGGTAGGTGTAGGTGGAATCCCCCATCTGGAGGGCTGCTATGGCCTGGGCGTCATAGGCCAGGATGCCCTGGGCATAGAGGGCCAGACAGAGCTCGCGGCCCGTTATGACCTCGTCATTAATCAGGTAACGGAACATGCGCTTTGTAAATTTATTGTCGCTGCGCAGGGAATCGATGACATGGTCCACCAGCTGGGCGAATATGTCATCGGCATCGGAATATTTGCTGGTCACATCCAGACGGGTGGTGTCCACCCAGTTTCCCGCGATTCCGCTGTAGATATAATCCCTCAGGCTGATTGTGCCCTCTCTCCACGCCTGGTATTCCGGCGAGGACTGATCAATCTTATCCTTCTGTATGATTCCCACGGAAGCGTCAGACAGATAGGCATAGATATAATTCATATAAGTGGCCATGTCCTTGGGAAGATCGTTCATGGCCAGGGCATGGGAGCTGAGAAGCTCGTTCCGTATGGCCGTCAGTATCTGTTCCCTGGAAGTCTCGTATTTGCTGTAAATCTGTTTTTCAATGTCGGACGCCCCCTCTCTGGACATATCCATCAGGGACAGCACATTGTTGTTGATCAGCTGGTAATAGGCGTCCTTCACAGGAATGGGTATCTTGGACGGGTCATAGGTCTTGTTGGGATCCAAATCATCGTACTGGAGATGAAAGCTGATGATACCGGCCAGCTGCTGCTCAATCAGTTTATAGATGGCAATCTGCAGGTCCTTGTCAATGGTCAGGTATACATCATCCCCGGCCTTGGCGTCCGTCTTTTCAATGATCTCACGGGGACGTCCCATATTGTCCACATACATTCTGGAGTAGCCTTTTTCTCCCTGGAGCTCCAGCTCCATGGATTTTTCGATTCCGATACGGCCCACGATATCGTTGAGATCGTATTTGTCCGGGGCGTCCTCCGGCAGGCCGGCAGCCTCGTCGGACTGGTGCCACTGCTCGTTCAGGGTGGACAGCTGGTCCTCCTGGACCTTGCCGGTATAGCCGATGATGGGCGCAAAATAGATGCTGTCCTCGTACTTGCGCACATAGGACTGCTCCACGGCAACGCCCTTTAAGTCCGCGGCATTTTCGTTGATTTCCACCATGGTCTCATTGCTGATATTGGTGGCCACGGTGGTGGTCTCGTACTTCTGGTACTCGGTCAGCTTCATGGTGTAGATAATGTTAATCATGCCAAGGGCGATGTTGTCCGGTATGACCAGGGGATTGCCCTTGTCGTCCTTCATCTTATCCAGCTCATAGTCCACCTTCTTGCGCTCAAAGGCCTCTCTGGCCGTGATGTTGGTGGGATACTTACCCTTTGGGTCGTTGAGGCTGGCGGTGGAGGAAAGGCCGTAAAAATTCAGGAAGAAACGGGTCCTGGCTGAATCAGAGCTGGATGTAAAGAACATTTCGCCGTTCTGATCAAGGGCAATCTCGAATTTTCCTTCCACGCCCTCACCGCGCCGGTCCAGTATCCGTACCAGGCGGTACAGCATCTGGTTGCGGGAGCTGGGACGGGGATAATCCCCCAAATCCTGTATGGTAACGGAATAGGCCAGCTCATTATAAGCCAGCCGGTTGCCGTTCCTGTCATAGATGTTGCCCCTGGAGCCCGGTGTGGTGACGCTCTTTTCCGTCCTCTGCATATAGGTTTCCTGGTAATCGCTTCCGTCCAGAATCTGCATCTGGAACAGCTTGCCCAACAGCCCGGCAAACATAACGGTAAATAGGACGGAAAGTGCAAAGATCCGTGAGCTGAACAGCTTCTTGAAAAATTCTTTTACGATTTCTAACAGTTCGTCAAACAAGTTTTGTGTCTCTCCTTTTTCCTATATCCTCCACGCGTCTGCTGGCGGAAAGGAACAGCCTGTAAATCAAAAGGGTGGTAACTGCGGTAAATATAATCTCCGGAAGCATGATGTTCCTGAAATAGTAAGGAAGGTTCAGACGTCTGCGGATTAAGAAACGGAATACGTATATATACATGCTGTACCAGATTCCGTTGAAAATGCTGAGTATCAGCGGAAGGGTGATGTAGTCTTCATAATAGTATTTGGTAAAGATGCCGTTGGCATAGCCGATATAAACATATATCAGGGTATAAAAACCAAAAGGCCCGCTGTAGAAAAGGTCCAGCAAAAGGCCCGAAAGGACGCCGTAAAACATCCCCGCGTTCTTCCCGTGGATAAAACCAAAGGAAAACGTAAGGATCAAAAGCAGATTGGGCGTTGCCGACAAAAACGGAAGCAGGGGAAATACACAGTTCTGCACCGTAAACGCCAGCACGATAAACAATATATTGATAAGTACCTGTTTTATCTTTGCTTGTATCACTGGGCAGCCGCCTCTCCTGTGTCTTTGATATCCGTGATGATCAGCACCTCCTGCAGATTATTAAAATCAGCCACCGGAATCAGGTAGCCTGACTGGGTCAGGTGATCCGGGTCAATGGAGACATCCGCCGCGTATCCAACCAGGATTCCCGGAAGGAACTTGGTGCTGATGTTGGAGGTGACTATCTGGTCGCCGTCCCTGAGAACGGCATCCTTTGAAAAATCCGTAAGCTTGAGCCGTCCCTCCTCATAGAGGGTCAGATCTCCTGCCACAATACAGTTATAGGAGGAATCCAGCTTCATGGCTCCCACACGGCTGGAATCGTCGATGATGGAACGCACCGTGGCGTAGTTGGCGCCCACATCCGTCACAATGCCCACCAGACCGCCGTCGGCCACCACGTTCATGTCCACGGCCACTCCGTCGGCGGAACCCTTGTTGATACGGAACACCTGGAACCACTTTTCCGAGTCCCGGGCAATGACCCTGGCCCCGATTTTATCATACTGCATGTAATCCTGGTCCAGCTCGTAGAGCTTCCTCAACCGGTCCAGTTCAAACTGTTCCGCCTGGAGACGGTTATTGTCCTCTGTAAGCTGTACGATCTGCGTTTTCAGCTCCTCATTTTCCCGCAGCGCGTCTTTTAAGCTGCCGTAATCCTTTAACTCGTTATAGATGCCGGTACCCACTGCGTTGACTCCTGTCTGAATGGGAATCAGAAAATAACCCACACCGGTGCGCAGGGGTTCCATGATGCCGTCTTTCAGGGATGTGATGCAGATGAGCAGCACGCACAGAACCGTAAGTCCTGCCAGAATATATTTACTGTGTTTGGTTTCCATGGATAAACTTCCTCTTACATTAAATTCTCTTCGCGGAAACTGAGATAGCGCCTGTCTCCGATGACAATATGATCAATCAGTGTGATTCCCACCAGATCTCCCGCTTCCCTCAGGCGTTTGGTGAGCAGCATGTCCGCTCTGCTGGGGGTGGGATCTCCGCTGGGATGATTGTGAACCAGCACCATGGACACGGCCCGGCACCTGAGTCCCTCTATGAGCACTTCCCGGGGCGTCATCACAGATGCGTTTACCGTTCCCCTGGCCATGATCTGATCGCGGATCATGGCCTGCTTTGTGTTCAGGAACATGACGCAGATTTCCTCCTGCTCCAGATGGCGCATATCTTCCATATAATAGTCGGATATTTCCTCCGGATGCCCAAAGCAAAGGGCGTGCTCGCTGGCCTTGCGCTTCCAGATGCGTTTTGACAGCTCTCCTATGCAAAGCAGCTGGACTCCCTTTACCTTACCAACGCCCTTGATTCCCGTAAAGTCATCCAGGGAGTGGTGCAAGAGGCCCAGCAGGCCGTCTCCGGGGCTTCCAAGAGCCAGCAGGCTGTCCGCCAGGTCCAGGGAGTTTCCCTCCCTGCTTCCGGTGCGCAGGATGACTGCCAGCAGCTCTGTGTCGGACAGGCTGTCCGGACCCAGACGCAGACATTTTTCATAGGGGCGGTCCTTGTGGGGCAAATCCTTAATTCTTATTCTTTCCATCTCTCTCCTAACTATGCACCTCTCCAAGCACAAAGTCAGGAAAATTATATATACCGGTAAATGATGAGTGCCACTGCCACGCCGATGATGCTGGCCATGGTAATCTTGATGGTCAGTCCGAAGGTGATGACCAGGATGCCGAAATTAATTACCAGAGGCGAATCCAGCCCAAAGGATTGTCCGAAATTCAGCCAGTTCAGCCAGGATATCCCTTCTGCCAGCTGTCCCATGAAGCCACCCAGGACAATGCCTGCCAGCAGCATGATTAAAAGTATCCAGAAATTCTTGTAATGCATGTGTCTTACCCTCCGGTCAGTCAGGCCAAACCTCTGGGCCCAGGACCCGGTTTCGGCCTAATTAATATATATTACCATAAGTTTCCTGGGGTGTCATCTTAAGATTTTCAAAACCCCGTCATCCAGCAGCTGCTGTAATGACTTGAGTATTCCAAGCTTGGCGTGGTACCAGGTCAGCCCCCCCTGGAAATACACGGCATAAGGCGGCTTGATGGGGCCGTCAGCCGAGAGCTCAATGGAGGAGCCCTGGACAAAAGCGCCGGCCGCCATAATAACAGGGCTGTCATATCCCGGCATGTCCCACGGTTCAGGTGTCACATAGCTGTCCACAGGCGCGGCTGCCTGGATTCCCTTGCAGAAGGATATGACTCTCTCGGGCGTGCCAAAGGTGATGGCCTGGATGATGTCATGGCGTGATTCACTGCCGTTTGGCACCACCGAGTAGCCCAGGCGCTCATAAATGCTGGCCGCGAATATGGCGCCCTTCAGTGCCCCCGACACCACAACCGGTGAGAGAAAGAGTCCCTGGTAGAGCTGCTGGTTTAACCCCAGGCTGGCGCCCACCTCCTTGCCCAGTCCGGGAGCGCTCAACCGGTAGGAGGCCCGTTCGATACAGTCCTTCCTGCCCACGATATAGCCGCCGATGGGAGCCAGTCCGCCGCCGGGATTTTTGATCAGGGAGCCCACAATCATATCCGCCCCCACATCGGTCGGCTCAATGGTTTCCACAAACTCTCCGTAGCAGTTGTCCACCATGCAGATGACGTCCGGTTTTATGTTCTTGATGAAGGAAATGAGTTCCCCAATCCGCTTCACAGACAAAGTGGGGCGGGTGGCGTAGCCCTTGGAACGCTGTATGGTCACCAGCTTTGTCCTTTCATTTAAGGCAGCCCCAATGCCTTCATAGTCAAAGGAACCGTCCTCCAAAAGGTCCACCTGGCGGTAGGCCACCCCGTATTCCTTAAGGGATCCGACGGAATCCCTGATTCCGATGACTTCCTCCAGGGTGTCATAGGGCTTGCCCACAGGGGACAAGAGCTCGTCCCCGGGACGCAGATTGCCTGACAGGGCCACGTGAAGGGCGTGGGTGCCGCTCATGAGCTGGGGGCGCACAAGGGCGCTCTCGCCGTGGAATACGCTGGCATACACATCCTCCAGGGTGTCCCGTCCCAGGTCATTGTAACCGTAGCCGGTGGTGGCTGCAAAGTGGATGTCGCTGACACGGTTGTCCTGCATTCCCTTGATGACCTTCATCTGGTTGTATTCCGCCACCCTATCAATGGCCTCAAAGCGCTCCTTAAGCGCTTGTTCCGTTTCTGCCGCAAATTCCCTGACTTCCCGTTTGATGCCAAGGCTTTCGTACATCTGGTTCATTTCATTTATATCCATTGGTTTTTAATCCTCCGTTTTCCGGTTTGTTATTGTAGCACGATTCCCTGTTTTGCGCAATCCTCCAATATCCGTTCCAGGACCTTTGAAATGTCCCCTCCGAACTCAGGCAGATTCAAAAAACGCACATCCCTCTCCCGTTTGAACCAGGTAAGCTGGCGTTTTGCAAAATGTCTTGTATCGCGCTTCAGTATATATACAGCCTCCTCCAGGCTGCATCTGCCCTCCAGATAGTCCAGAACCTCCTTATATCCCAGTCCCTGCATGGAGGTATGGCCTCTCCGGCAGCCCATATCCCTCAATGCCTTTACTTCCTCCACCAGTCCCTGCTCCATCATCAGGTCCACCCTGCGGTCAATTCTCTCATAGAGCAGGGCCCGGTCCGTGTTCAGCACATAGTAGAGGAAGTTGTAGGGGGATTCCTTTTCCCTCTCCTGCTGGTTATGGAGGGAAATCTTCTCCCCTGTCTGGCGGAAGTATTCAATGGCCCGGATGACACGCTTTATATTGTTGGCATGGATTTGATCGGCGGCCTCCGGGTCCACCTGGCGGAGCATGGAGTGAAGGATCCGGGGCGCCCTCTCTCCCTCCCGCTCAGCCAGGGCTTCCAGTTCCCTGCGGACAGGGCTGTCATCCTCATTTTCCTTAAAATCAATATCGTACAGCAGGGCCTGGATATAAAAACCGGTTCCGCCGGCAATGACAGGGATATGGCCGTGGCTGTAAATCTCCCTCAGGGCCTCCCTGGCCATCTGCTGGAAGGTGACCACGTTAAAGGGCTCTTGCGGATCCAGCACGTCAATGAGGTAATGGGGAATGCCGTCCATTTCTCCGGGAGTTACCTTGGCTGAGCCGATATCCATGCGCCTGTATACCTGCATGGAATCCGCGCTGATGATTTCCCCTCCAACGGCCTTTGCCAGTTGGATGGAAAGGGCGGTCTTTCCCACTGCCGTGGGTCCTGTGAGGACAATGAGCGGCTGCTTCATATAATAAAAGCTCCTTTCAGACAATGCGTTTGAATTTTTTCTCCAGCTCATACTTGCTCATGGAGATGATGGTAGGCCTGCCGTGGGGGCAGGCATAAGGATTTTCCAGATCCAGAAGCTGGTCAATGAGCACGTTGGCCTCCTGGAAGGACATGGTATGATGTCCCTTGACAGCTGCCTTGCAGGACATAGAGGCCACTTTTTCATAGATAATGTCCGGATTATGTACAGACATATCCTCCGAAAGACCGTCGATCATCTCTGTCAGCAGTTCCTTCTTGGCAATGGAAAACAGGTTGGCAGGCACACCGCGCACCGCGTATTCCCTGCCGCCAAAGGGTTCTATCTCAAAACCGATTCCCGTGAAATAATCCATGTATTTTTTCAGGAGAAGTTCTTCGTTCATGTTCAGCGTGAGGATAATGGGAGGGTCCACCATCTGCATGTCGTACTGCCGCGTCTTTAAGGACTTTATGGTATTCTCGTAGAGCACCTTTTCATGGGCGGCATGCTGGTCAATGATGAACAGCTGTTCGTTGTACTCCACCATCCAGTAGGTGTCAAACAGCTGGCCGATAAGCTTGTGCTTCAGCCTGGCCTTGGGGTCCAAAAGCTTTCCGTCAAACAGGTCCAGCTGTTCCGGCTGTACTGGCTCTTTCAGCTCTTTCGGCTGTTCCGGCTCAGCGGTGCTGCCGGAGGACGGACTGGTGGATGGACCGGTGGATGGGCCAGCAGCGGTATCCGGTGTATCCGAATTTCCGGTTCCCTTAAGATGGTTAAGGATGGCCGGTGAAGCCGGTGAGGCCGGACGGTTTTCCTGTTCTTTTTTCCTCTCCTTCAGCCAGTCAGGCATCAGCTCCTGGACAAAGGAGGGCCTGGGCGGAGCTGAATGGGCGTAAACAGAACCGGCGGAGGATGGGCTTGCGGGCTGCATCTGGCCGGGGTTTGCAGCAGGTTTCTGGCTTAAGTTCTCACGCCTGCGCACCTCAAAGGGCTCCGGGCGGGGAGCCAGCTTTTCTGCCAGCTGCCTGGCCTCCTTTTCCTGCTTTGCCTCCAGGCTTACCCGGGGAATCAGCTCCTTGTGGGACAGGGCATTGCTGACAGCCCTTAACACTGCATTGTACACCTTCTCCCCATCGGCAAAACGAAGTTCCATTTTCGTGGGATGCACATTTACGTCCAAGGTATCCGGCTCAATATGGAAATGGAGCATGGTAAAGGGGTACTTGTGCTGCATCATATAGGGCTTATATGCCTCCTCAATGGCCTTGGATATGATGGTGCTCTTGATATAACGGCCATTGATGAAATAATTCTCGTAATTCCGGTTGGACCTGGCTATGACCGGCTTGCCTGTAAAGCCGGTGACTGTAATCCAGTCCTCCCTTATCTCCACCGGGAGAAGGTTTCCCGCAATCTCCCGTCCGAATACAGTATATATCAGGTCCTTCAGGTTGTGGTTTCCTGAGGTGTAGAGCTTATTTTGGTTGTTCTGTATGAACCGGATGGAAATATCCGGGTGGGAAAGGGCAATCTTCTCCACCAGGGCCGCCACATGGGCTCCCTCTGTCATGGGAGTCTTAAGGAATTTCTTCCGGGCAGGCGTGTTGTAAAACAGGCTGCGGGCAATGATGGTGGTTCCCTCAGGGGCGCCTATCTCCTCCAGTCCCTTTTCAACCCCGCCTTCGATCTGGTACCGGGAACCGGTCAGGCTGTCCCCTGTCTTTGTAATCAGCTCCACCTGGCCACGGCCGCTATGCTGGCCAGGGCCTCGCCGCGAAAGCCCAGGGAGGATATGGTGAACAAGTCCTCCACTGTCTTGATTTTACTTGTGGCGTGGCGCAGGAATGCCAGGGGAATCTCTTCCTTTGGGATGCCCCATCCGTTGTCGGTGACGCGGATCATGGAACAGCCGCCGTCCTTGATTTCCACGGTTACGGCGGTGGCATGGGCGTCGATGGCATTTTCCAGCAGCTCCTTCACTACGGAAGCCGGCCGTTCAATGACCTCGCCGGCCGCGATTTTATTGATGGTGCTTTGGTCTAAAACAGTTATGTTGGCCATATTTAAGTTCCTTTCTGTCTGTTCTCAGCCCAAAAGTATCTCTAAAAGCCGGCCCCAATCTTAGATGCCAGGGCCGGCTTTATCAGTTGCTTTTTACAGGTATATAATCCCTGACCTGTATCCATTTCACCGACTTGCCGGAACGCTCTGAGAGAAACGTCCGCAGGCCGTTTATACAGATAGCGCCCATCTGTCCCTTATCCAGCAGATAGCCGCCGTGGTCCATGGTATACAATACCAGGCAGCGCGGTGTCTCGCATATGTGGGATATCTGGCTGTATGCGTGGATGGCCCTGCCTCCGGACGTCCTGAAATAATTCCGGTAAAATTCATAGGTCACCGTAAGAGGTTCCTCGTTTTTGACAAGGAAACGCTTCCATGCAGTGTCCAGCTGCATCCGGTTGGAACGGTCTGAATTAAAGCGGCCGCTGCGGATGAACCCCGGTCCCCAGGTGCAGACCAGATACGCCAGAATCAGGAAGATAATGGCAGCGGTCAGGGTGTGAACAATGCCAGTTACGCGCAGGAGAATGGAAATCACGCAGCCGGCCCGGCATGTCCATAAGAGAGCCGTGAAGGCAAGCCACACCCAAAGGGGCGCGGACGGATTCAAATATTTTTCCACGGAAACCATATGGTACAATGATTCCTGGTTCATCTTCATGTCAACCGTATAGCAGACGGACTGCGTCCCGGTCTGCTGGTCTTCTGCTATCATATCGGATTCCTTTTCCTTGCTGCACCGGCGGCCTTCCGCCCCCATACCCCATTACAAAATGCGGTACGGTTTATCCCCTCTCTTTATATACAACAAAACCACATAAAACACAAGCTCTTTTTACAGAACCATGGGCCTTACCGGGTATGGGCCCTACAAATCCATGAGTCCATCCAACACATGGACCTCCATGCGCCCCTGTTCCAGGTCCACATTCAGGATACAGTCAGCGATGGCCGGAAGCATCAGCTCCTTTCCGTCCTTCATGGCAACCACATACACATCATTGGCCCCTGTTTCCAGCACATCCTTAAGGGTTCCCAGCTCCGCGCCCTGGTCGGATACCACGGCTAGTCCAATCAGATCCGTGATGAAGTATTCATCGGGCGCAAGTTCCACGGCCTGCTCCCTGGTAATCAGCAGGTCCCTGGACTTGTATTTTTCGATTTCATTTATATTGTCATATCCCTTGAATTTGAGGATGACCATGTTCTTGAAGAATTTCACATGTTCGATTTCCATGGGAATATGCTCTTTTCCAGTGTCAAGAATGACTTCCTTCAGCTCTTTGAAGCGCTTGGCGTCATCTGTGGTGGGGAATACCTTTACTTCCCCTTTGATTCCGTGGGGGGAGGTTATAACTCCCACTCTCAGCATGTTTTCCATACACCTGTCACCTTTCTGTGATAAGTAATTTTCCGGAGCAATAAATGAACCGCCAGCCCTGCGGCCAGCGGTCCTCAACTTGTCTGCTTACTGAATCTCAACGATTACTTTCTTGTCTTCCTTGGACGCAGCGGCCTTGACAACGGAACGGATTGCCTTTGCAATCCTGCCCTGCTTGCCGATGACCTTGCCCATATCGGCAGGAGACACCTTGAGCTCAATCAGGGTGTCCTCGCCCTTCATTGATTCGGTAACAACAACTTCTTCTGGGTTATCGACCAGTGCTTTCGCAATCACTTCGACTAATTCCTTCATCTTAACACCTCATTATCAACTACTGAATGCCGGCGATTTTTAAGAGCTTTCCTACGGTCTCAGTTGGCTGCGCACCTGTTGCTAACCACTTCTTAGCTGCTTCCTCGTCAAATTTGATGACACTTGGTTCCCTGGTTGGGTCATAAGTGCCGATTTCCTCGATGAACTTGCCATCCCTTGGGGATCTGGAATCAGCAACTACGATTCTATAGAAAGGAGCCTTCTTCTGTCCCATTCTTTTTAATCTCATCTTTACTGCCATGTGATTTCACCTCCTTGTGAATTGTTCTTATATTAGACATACAGGAGTATTCCTGTTTGACTAGCCTATTCCGGGGATTGTATGGTCAGGATTCAGTGTCCTAAAAGGGCATCTTCATCTTGCCGCCCAGCAGTCCTCCCAGACCGCCGAATCCGCCTTTTCGCTTGCCGCCGCCCATAAGGCCCGGCATCTGCTTCATCATTTTCTTCATCTGGTCAAACTGCTTTACCAGACGGTTGACCTCGCTGACCTCCACTCCGGCGCCTTTTGCAATGCGCTGTTTTCTGGAAGGATTGATGAGGTTTGGATTGGCCCTCTCCTCCTTTGTCATGGAGAGGATGATGGACTCTACTCTGTGCATGGATTTTTCACCTTCATCCATATCCGCACCGGACAGCTGATTTCCCATGCCCGGCATCATGGAAAGGATACTTCCCATACCGCCCATCTTTTTAATCTGCTGCATCTGGGTCAGGAAGTCATTGTAATCGAATTCCGCCTTGCGCAGCTTCTGGCTCAGCTCCTTGGCCTGTTCCTCGTCCACCTCGGCAGCCGCTTTCTCAATCAGGGACTGAATATCGCCCATTCCCAGGATTCTGGAAGCCATTCTGTCCGGGTAGAACTGTTCCAGGTCGGACAGCTTCTCGCCCATACCAACATATAGAATCGGTTTACCTGTGACCGCGCGGATGGAAAGAGCCGCACCGCCTCGGGTATCGCCATCCAGCTTTGTGAGGATGACACCGTCAATACCTATCTTATCGTTAAATGTTCCGGCCACATTCACCGCGTCCTGGCCGGTCATGGCGTCCACCACCAGTATGGTCTGGCAGACATCCAGATTGTCCTTTATCTCCACCAGCTCATCCATCATGGTTTCATCGATGTGGAGACGTCCCGCCGTATCCAGAATGACAACGTTAAGGCCGTTTTTGGATGCGTGTTCCACGGCTGCCTTGGCAATGTCCACAGGCTTGTTTTTGTTTCCCATGGAAAATACCGGAATACCTACCCGGTCGCCGTTAATCTGCAGCTGTTCTATGGCAGCCGGCCGGTAGATGTCGCAGGCAGCCAACAGGGGCTTGCGTCCCTTTGCCTTCATCTTGGCTGCAATCTTGGCCGTGGTCGTGGTCTTTCCTGCGCCCTGGAGGCCAGCCATCATGATGATGCTGATTTCGCCGGAGGGCTTTAATGAAATCTCGGTTGTCTCTGAACCCATGAGCTTTACCAGCTCCTCGGTCACGATTTTGATGACGGTCTGTCCCGGTGTCAGGCTTCCGAACACATCCTCGCCCACGGCCCGTTCCTGAACGGAGCCGATGAACTGCTTTACCACGCGGAAGCTTACATCTGCTTCCAGAAGCGCCATCTTTACTTCCTTTAATGCGGCTTTTACATCGGCTTCTGAAAGACGGCCTTTACCGCGAAGGTTTTTGAATACATTTTGTAATTTATCGGATAAGCTTTCAAAAGCCATGAAATAATCCTCCTAAGGCTGCACTGCGTTTCATGAATCACTCATCAAAGCGTGCTGGTGATTTCTGCGGACAATTGCCGAATCTGGTCAATGAGGGCCATATCCCTGGTGCGTATGCATTCATCAGAAAGACGTTCCAGCTCACCGGCCATCTCCTTGATTTTCATGAACTTGGCTACCAGATGAAGCTTGGCCTCATAATCCTTTAGTATCTTGTCGCATCTTTTTATCAAATCGTGGACACCCTGACGGCTGATTCCCTGCTCTCCCGCTATCTCGCTGGGGGAAAGGTCACCGAACACCACGTCCTCGTATACCCTGCGCTGGTGTTCTGTCAGCAGTTCTCCATAAAAATCATATAACAAACCCTGTTCCACAATCTTTTCCATTTCAACCACCTGTGCTATCATACACGATAGAAAAAGGATTGTCAAGCATTTTTACTTGACAATCCAAAAAATAATCCAAAAACATCAGAAGCCTTCCCGTCACTGGTAATAGATGTTTTTGTTAGCGGATACCAGCAGTATGGCGGAGGCAAAGCATATTATTATAAGTGTCCGGTATATCCCTGAAAAACGGGCTCCAACCTGGCTGTCAATGAGGCAGAACAGGATACTGCCAAACATCAGGATGGTGGGAAGGAGCACAAAAAACATGTATTTCCCCTTAGAAACCATGTGGGGAGGCGGTGTACACCGCACCAGCTTCACAAGGGGAAGCCTGACTAGGCGGAAGCTGGGACCGAAGGTAAAGGAAGCCTGATAAGCGATTCCCTCCAGCCGGACCAGGGCGCAGGTGGATTCCAGCCGGATCGTCTCATAATCCAGATTCCGTCTGGCCGCGTAAAGGGCTGTTTCCCGGGCAAAGTCCTCCGGCGTCAGTACTTCCCCCTCAGGTTCAAAATAGATGTACTGGGAGTGAAGTTCCTTCTGGAACATCTTCCAGTCCTTCCTGATATCCTCCAGCCAGGTGGCCGCGCCATCTTCACGGCTGATTTCCTCCAGATATTGTTCCACGACAGAGGGTTTTAAGGTCTGCTGTTCTTCCAGTCTGGCACACATCTGTTCCAGCTTCTTTAACTGAGACAGTTCTCCGCCGATCCGGTCCAGGCGCATGCGCATCAGTTCGCCCAAGGTCAGCCTGCCCTCAAAATATCCGCGGATATCCCGGATGGGGATTCCCAGCTGCCGCAGAAAACGGATTTCCAGCAGGCGCTCTATGTCCTCCTCGCTGTAGTCCCTGTAATGGTTGCCTTCCGTGCGCCGGGGAGCCAGAAGTTCCTCGTTCTCATAGTAACGTATATTCTTCCGGTCCAGGCCTGAACGGATTTCAGCTTCTTTCATTTTCATAAGCCCATCTCCTTTCTTGTAAGGCTGTCCTCGAAGCAGCGTAACATACCTTGGGTTGCCTTAATACAATTTTAAACCGTCCAGCAACTATACAGTCAAGTGAAATGAGCAAATTTCCATTAAAATCATGTTTTTAGCTTTTCCTTAATTTAAACTGGCTGATCAGGCCTTTTAACATCTGCGCCTGTCCCGCAAGTTCCTCACTGGCGGCAGCACTTTCCTGGGCAGTAGCGGAATTGGTCTGCACCACACTGGATATCTGGTCAATACCCTGCGCCACCTGATTTACGGACTCAGCCTGCCGGTCGGCTGCCTGGGCTATCCTGTCCACCAGCTCCGATGCGCTGCCAGTGCTTTCCACCACCTTCAGGAGGGATTTGGCCGTGTCATTGGCCAAATCTGTTCCATTGCCAACAGCGGCAACCGTACTCTCAATCAGGGCTGCCGTATCCTTGCTGGCTTCAGCCGATTTGCTGGCCAGGTTCCGTACCTCATCCGCCACAACAGCGAATCCCTTGCCGGCTTCCCCCGCCCTGGCCGCCTCCACTGCTGCATTGAGGGCCAGTATATTGGTCTGGAACGCTATATCCTCAATGGTCTTGATGATTTTTCCGACCTCCTCGGACTTCTGGCTGATTTCTTCCATGGCGCTGGTCAGCTTCTGCATCTGTTTATTGCATTCATCCACTTGGCTTCCTGCCTCTGATGTCTGGGCGTCTGCTTTCCTTGCATTCTCGGCAGTATCCTTTATCTGCTGTGATATCTCATTGATTGCGGCAGCTAATTCCTCTATGGATGAAGCCTGCTTAGTGGCGCCCTGGCTTAATGACTGGGCTCCCGCCGACACCTGCTCAGATCCCCCGTTTACCTGCCTGGCGGCCTCACCAATCTGGTCAAGGGTGTCACTGAGACATTCCGTGATCCGGTACATGGATATGGCCAGGGGGTGAAATCCGCCCACGTACAGCTCCTTTTCCCTGCTGTCTATGGTGAAATTACCGCCTGCAATCTCCTCCAGCCCCCAATCCATGTCCTTGATGATCCTGCTCATGGAGGTCACGATGGTATCCGTGGACTCAGCCAGCGTGCCAATCTCATCCCTGCGGTTGATTTTGGGAACCTCCTTATCCAGGTCGCCCTGTGCCAGTTCCTTAAGCCTCCGGGCGCATGCTTGTATGGGATTTCCTATGCTGTTGGCCAGGCGCAGCGCTACCAGGATTGCCGCAGCCACAGACACCACCAGAAGAAACAGGGTAATGGCCACGGACAGGTTTGTGGCCCCCAGGAAGTCCCTCTGGGGAGCGGTCACGCCGATACTCCATCCATTGGTACCCCCAATGGGTGCATAACCGGAGGATTTCTTCGATCCATTGATTGTATAGGCCCCTACTCCGCTCTCCCCCTGTCTCATCTTAGCATGGATGGCTGCCAGTTCTTTTAAGGACGAATCTGTCCTGGCTTCCTCTTCAATGTTCTGCACCATGATGGTTTCCATGGGTGTTATCCGCTACTGTCATGCCATCTTTGTTGACAATATAGGCGGCACCGTGTTCACTGATATTGATTTCCGATACAATGTCGTTCAGGAAGGTTTCCCTGGGCACAAAGTATACCACGCCCACCACCCTGGTATCGGGAATCCCGCCTTCCCACAAGGGAGCGGCAATGATGACGGACAATTCCCCGGTGGCCTTGCTCAGCAAAGGATCTGATATATGTGTATTGCCCTTCAGGGCGTCCTGTACATAGTCGCGGTCAGAATAATCCGTACCGTCAAAAATACTGACACCCTTTTCGTCCAATATATTGCCCCGTTGGAATTCGTGGGTTTTTGCGCGCTGGTCGATAATGGCCTTTTTATCCGCGGCATCTCTGTCCGGGTCGGCCAGCCTGGCAATCGCGCCCGCATCAATGGCAACATTTTTATAAGCTTCCAGTTCCTTCTCCACCTGTTGGGCAGCTGTCTCAGCCAATTCCCGCATGGTCTGTTCCAACAGCTGTATGCTGCTGGAATAGTTCAGATATACGCTGACCAGCCCCAGTACCGACAGCGCAGTCAGAATTGTAAGTGACATGCACAGAAGAATTTTCCCGCGTATTGTTTTCATGATTTTCTTATTCCCCCAGTCTTTTTAAATGCCTTGCTTTAGATCATCGGCACATTCCCACAGAAGATTAGGTTTTTCAGGGGGAGAATTGTAAAAAACACGATCAAAAAGGGAAAACCTCTCAGTTTTCCCTTTCAAAGACAATCTCATAATTGCTGTTTCCGGTCAGCACTCTTTTTTCGCCGGCAGGACTGATGATCTGAACCAGACGCCATCCCTGGGCAGACTCCTTCCTGATAATATCTTTACAACGTTCAATTGTTTTAACCGTTCCATTTTTCAGATTTCCGTCAAATGGAACTTCCACAAAATTATATTCATATTTACCCATATCCGCAGCTCTTTCTCTTTTGATATTTGCACTTATTATAGCGCCGGATATCATAAAGATACTATTGGAATTTATAAAGGGCATATAAAGATTGTATATAGATTCAGGAATGATTCCTATTACCGGTCACTGAGAGGCTTGTAATTCTCTTCCTTCATAATGCTTGTATAGGCGGGACGTATAATCTTATCCATATTAATCAATTCCTCAATACGGTGCGCGCTCCAGCCCACAATTCTGGCAATGGCAAAGATTGGCGTGAACATTTCCTCTGGAATATCCAGCATGCTGTATACAAATCCGCTGTAGAAGTCCACGTTGGCACTGACGCCCTTGTAGATTCTGCGCTCCTCTATGATAACCTTGGGGCCCAGCTCCTCGATCATGGAATAGAGGGCAAATTCTTCCATACGGCCTTTTTCCTCGGAAAGCTGGCGCACAAAGCGTTTGAAAATCTCGGTGCGGGGATCTGACTTGGAATACACTGCATGGCCCATTCCGTAGATAAGGCCCTTGCGGTCAAATGCCTCCTTGTGAAGCAGCTTCTTCAGATAGGTTTCCACCTCATCCCTGTCCGTTACATCCTTTACCTCGTTCCGTAAATCCTGCATCATCTCCACTACCTTGATGTTGGCTCCGCCGTGCTTGGGTCCCTTTAAGGAGGCCAGGGCCGCGGAGATAACGGAATATGTATCTGTGCCTGAGGAGGTAACCACATGGGTGGTAAAGGTGGAGTTGTTGCCGCCGCCATGCTCCATATGCAGGATTAACGCCAAATCCAGTACATGGGCTTCCGCCTGTGAGTACTGCATATCGGGCCTCAGAAGGCGGAGCAGATTCTCAGCGGTAGAGAGATTCTCGTCCGGGCGGTGTATGTACATGCTGCCGTCCCTCTCATAATGGTTATAGGCATGGTAGCCGTACACAGCCAGCATGGGCATTACGCTGATAAGCATCATGCACTGTCTGAGTACATTGGGAACCGTAATATCCCAGGCCTTCTCATCGTAGGAAGCCAGGGTAAGAATACTCTTGCTTAAGGATATCATCATATCTTTTGTCGGTGCTTTCATTACTACGTCACGGACAAAATTTGTGGGAAGTGTACGGCTGAATGCCAGACTTTCTTTAAATTTTGTAAGCTGATCTGCATTAGGAAGTTCTCCGAACAGAAGCAGGTATGCAATTTCTTCAAAACCATATCGGTTTTCTCTCACTACCCCGCCAATCAAACCATAGATATTATAACCTCTGTAAAATAGTTTTACTTCGCAGGGGAACTTTA
>JAJQEA010000035.1 GCA_021201905.1 Clostridia bacterium | reverse complement strand
AAACCACTCCATGTAATTTATTTTGTAAATATCTTCCTAATACATTGACTTTCTTACAAAAACATATTATTATATTAATTATAAAGTATATTTTATCTTACAAAATTATGAATAAAAAGGAGAAATACGTATGAGAAAGCACACAAAAGCACTTGCAACAATTATGGCTGCAGCTACATTAGCAATGGCATCCGCAGTTACCAGTTTAGCCAATACTGGCTGGCTCAATGTACAGAACAAATGGTATTATTATGATGAAGCTGGTAATTCTGTACGCAATCAGTGGGTGGAGAAGAACAATGATTTGTTCTGGCTAAAAGACAATGGTGAGATGGCAATTCAGTCATGGGTAAAATATGATGATAACTGGTACTGGGTTAATGCACAGGGCGCAATGGTAACCGACAGCTGGATCCCGATCACAAACAATTGGTACTATGTTGGACAGGACGGAAAAATGCTGGCTAATACCTGGTTTGAATACAATCATCGTTCATACTATCTTACCGAGAGCGGCGCAGCAGCAAAAGGCTGGGTAGAATTGGACGGCAAGTGGTATTACTTTGACAGAAACAATGGAGATATGAAGAGAAGCACCACAATTGACGGTTATACTGTCAACGAAGATGGTGTTTACGTTAAATAATCTCAGCATTAAATACATTCCTATATGATAGGACTTGTTTTGTTTTTGTATCAACGGATTTAGGGAAAAAGGATAAAGAGCTATGTGCTGATTAGGCGGCACATAGCTCTTTTAAAATACATTATAGTCTTCCCCATCAAAAAACCGCCGCACCTCAACATGTCTCCACATCTCAGCACAGCGGTCTCCGCATCTAAATCAATCTCAAACTCAGTCTCATCAACTGAATCCCGATCATATGCTCCTGTCAGCCCTGGTCCAAAATTACTTCAATGTAACCTTAGCGCCCTCAGCCTCTAATTTAGCCTTAACATCCTCAGCCTCTTCCTTGGATGCGCCCTGCTTAACTACCTTAGGAGCTCTGTCAACTACGTCCTTAGCTTCCTTCAGGCCTAAGCCGGTAACTTCACGAACAACCTTGATAACCTTAACCTTGTTAGGACCAACCTCGGTCAGCTCTACGTCAAATTCGGTCTTCTCTTCAGCTGCTGCTGCGCCAGCGCCTGCTGCTGCAACTACAACACCTGCTGCTGCGGATACGCCAAACTCTTCCTCACATGCTTTTACTAATTCGTTCAGTTCTAATACGGATAATTCCTTGATAGCTTCGATAAACTCAGCGGTTGTTAACTTTGCCATTTTATGTTCCTCCTGTTTAATATTTAATAATTGTTGTTTTCAATATTGTCCGGCCCATACTTGATACCGGGCAGATAAGCTGTTTTCTGCAAAAACGATTATGCCTCTGCGGCTCCACCCTGCTGCTCTGCGATCTGATTGAGTACGCGTGCCAGGTTGGTGATTGGTGACTGGATGCTTCCAAGCAGCTTGCCAAGAAGTTCCTCTCTGGAAGGAATGGTTGCGATAACCTGGGTTCCTGCCTGGTCATAGTAGGTTCCTTCAACTACAGATGCCTTCAGTTCCAGCTTTGGAGCTGTCTTAGCGAAGTTAGCTAAGATGCGTGCCGGAGCAGTAGCGTCTTCTTTGGAAACTGCTAATGCGGTAGGTCCTTCCAGCTGTGGTGCGAGTGCTGCAAAATCGGTTCCTTCTGCTGCACGCTTAATCAAAGTATTCTTGTATACCTTGTAAGCAACCCCAGCTTCCCTTAACTGCTTACGCAGCTGAGTATCCTGCTCTACTGTCAGACCGCGGTAGTCAACGATGACTGCACCGGCAGCGCCTTCCAGCATAGCCTTGATCTCATCTACGACTGGCTGTTTTAATTCAACTTTTGCCATGAATGGTTTACCTCCTTATATATTTTCGCATTGAAAACCGTCATAGCACGGGAACGATTCATAATCCAGGGCCTCATACGCCTGTACCGGGTACAACAGCTGCAAAGACCGGACAAAAAACCTCTCCGCCATAAAGACAGAGAGGTTCGCAAAATCTCATCATAAATAATCAGAGTTTTGTATGTTCCTCGGCAGGCGTTTTCGCCTTACACCTTACGGTACCTGCTGTCTCAGGGCATTCAATACTGTAGTGTCATATCATATTGTATGAATGATGTCAAGCCCCATTCAGCTTTAAGCCTTAAGATGAATGGGAATTTATGCTTATAGCACTATATTATAGCAATCAATTAGTTCACAAGCTTTGCAACGTTCAGCTTAACGCCAGGACCCATGGTAGAGGTCAGGGCAACGCTCTTAAGGTATGCGCCCTTAACGGTGCTTGGCTTAGCCTTCATGATCGCATCAATAAGCGTCTGGAAGTTGTCCGCTAACTGCTCCTCTGTGAAAGAAGCTTTTCCTACTGGCACGTGAATAATATTTGTCTTGTCGAGTCTGTATTCAATCTTACCAGCTTTGATGTCGTTGATAGCCTTGGTTACGTCCATGGTTACGGTTCCGGCCTTTGGGTTTGGCATTAAGCCCTTGGGTCCCAGTACACGGCCCAGACGGCCTACAACGCCCATCATATCAGGGGTAGCTACCACAACGTCAAAATCCAGCCAGCCGTCGTTCTGAATCCTCGGGATCAGTTCCTCTGCTCCTACGTAATCAGCACCTGCTGCCTGAGCCTCATCGGCCTTTGGTCCCTTTGCAAATACTAAGATACGTACAGTCTTGCCTGTTCCGTGAGGAAGAACAACAGCGCCACGAATCTGCTGGTCAGCATGACGTCCGTCACATCCTGTTCTGATATGAAGCTCTACAGTCTCATCAAATTTTGCGGATGCATTCTTCTTCACTAATGTGATAGCATCAACAATGTCATAAAGTGCAGCACGGTCTACGTTTTTCATAGCCTCTGCATATCTTTTTCCTGATTTCATTCTAAATAACCTCCTAGTGGTATTGACGGGGAATCTCCCTCCCACGTTCATATAACGGGTAAATGCCTTAGCAACCCGGAAACCTTGCTCGGGTGTCTCCGGATTCATGCACCAATTGTATTATTCCTCGGTATAATTCCCAGATATGATTCTTTGAAATTATTCCTCGATGGTAACGCCCATGCTTCTTGCAGTGCCGGCGATCATGCTCATGGCAGCCTCTAAGCTGGCAGCATTTAAGTCTGGCATCTTAGTCTCTGCAATCTTCTGAAGATCAGCCTTCTTAAGAACAGCTACCTTTGTCTTGTTAGGAACACCGGAACCGCTCTTGATGTTGCAGGCCTTCTTAATCAGAACGGCTGCTGGCGGGGTCTTGGTGATGAAGCTGAAGCTTCTGTCCGCATATACGGTAATGACAACAGGGATGATCATGTCGCCCCAATCTGCTGTCCTTGCGTTAAATTCCTTGGTAAACTGAACGATGTTAACACCGTGCTGACCAAGTGCTGGTCCAACTGGTGGTGCTGGTGTTGCTTTGCCAGCTGGAATCTGTAATTTTATATATCCTGTTACTTTCTTTGCCATCTTAGGCACCTCCTAAAATTATGTGGTATTGTCGGGAATGTCCCTCCCACCAGCCCCTGCCCTGCAGAAGCTGATTCCTTGTGTTACAAACGGACGCCTACATCTTCTTGACTTCGGCAAATCCAAGCTCAACCGGTGTTTCACGGCCGAACATCTCAACGTGCATGGTAATGGTTTTCTTACTGTCATTGATAGCCTTGATGGCTCCCACAGTATCCTTCCATGCACCGGAGATAACAACTACCATATCTCCTACTTCAAAGTCAACTAAGACATCTTCTTCCCTATGGAATCCCAGGCTGGCCATCTCTTCTTCTGTCAGAGGAACCGGTTTGGAGCCCGGACCCACAAAGCCCGTGACACAGCGGGTATTCCGCACCACATACCATGTGTCGTCATTCATGACCATGTTAATGAGCACATACCCCGGGGACATCTTCTTGTCCGCCTTTTTCTCCACGCCGTTCTTAAGCTCAACCACTGGGAGCATGGGGACGGATACCTCTAAGATCTGGTCCTGAAGGTTCCTGTTTTCAATTGTTTTCTCAATGTCGACCTTGACTTTGTTCTCATATCCTGAGTAGGTATGGACTACATACCAATGTGCTTCTGACATACAATCACCCTCGCCTTTGTTTCAATCCACATTCGTTTGCTTTTTATCTGCTTAAATTAAAGAACATCACTTTACAACTTTTTCAAAAAAAGATATCGTACAGGGTCCTTTGATGTA
>JAJQEA010000012.1 GCA_021201905.1 Clostridia bacterium | reverse complement strand
CCCTTTAACACTGCTGCAATCGCCATTGTCACTACCATGGGATGAAGGTTCAGCTTTTTTCTAAAAAGATTTGTCAAACACCCAATCCCAGCTGCAGCTGCCAGTACTAACAATATAGCTGCCAGAAAAGGCACTCCCTGCATCATGAATAGCGCAAGAATAATGGAAGAAAATGGGAGGACGCCTGCCACAGTCAAATCAATTCCACCGGATATGATTACCAGGGTCATGCCCAATGCCATGATTGCCTCCATGATAAAATTATCCACCAGCACACAAAGGTTTGCACCTGTAAAGAAATAAGGCGAACGGAACCCCATGAAAACCACAAGAAGTACGATAAGAAATATCAGTACCAAATAATGAAGGTTGATTTTTTTTAGCCATTTCCTTCCACCTCCTCCCGGAACGCTGCCTTCATCACAATCTCTTCTGTCAGATTGTCATTTTCTAATACAGCCTGGCATTTACCCTCATGCATTACGATGACCTTATCCGATACTCCCAGGATTTCAGGCAGCTCAGAAGAAATCATCCACACTGCCATCCCGCTGTCCGCCAGCTTTCTCAGAATTTTATGAATCATTGCCTTGGCGCCCACGTCCACGCCTCTGGTTGGCTCATCCACAATCAGCAGCTTTGGATTGGCAGCAAGCCATTTGGCAAAGAGTACCTTCTGCTGATTCCCGCCTGACAGATTGGACAATCGGTTCTCCATACACTGGGAGGGGTGGATTTCTAGCTCTTCAATATACGTTTCTGTTATACTCCTGCTCTTATCCTCCTTTATAAACTGTATCGGACTGCATATGGATTTCAGGCAGGCTGCAATCGTGTTCTCCCGTACCGTCATATCAACAAACAGTCCGATTGCCTTGCGGTCCTCTGACAGGTAACACACACCTGCTTTTATGGCCTGGGACGGATTCGGAAACCTCACTTCCTTTTCCTCAAAAAACACCTTTCCTGAATCAATCTTGTCTGCCCCGAAAATTGAAAATGCACACTCTGTCCGTCCCGCTCCAACTAACCCAAACATTCCTGCAATTTCCCCATATCGGATATCAAAGGATACATTTTCAAATTTATTCTTTCTGCTGATATTCTCTGCCCTGAGAGCACATTTTCCGTTTCTGTTCTTTGCCTTGGGAGGATAAAGATTATCAATATTGCGTCCCACCATCATCCTGATTATGGTCTGTACATCCATATTTTCCCTTGTCAGGGTTCCGGTACAAGTCCCGTCCCTCAGTACTGATACCTTATCTGAAATCCTCGTAATTTCATTTAATTTATGGCTTATGAAAATAATCAGTTTTCCCTTTTCCCTCAAATCAAACAGCAACCGGAACAGGTTCTCGATCTCTTTATCGGAAAGAGCGCTGGTAGGTTCATCCAAAATCAGTATGTTAACATCCTTTGACAATACTTTTGTAATCTCTATCATCTGCTGCAGGCCGACACTTAAAGTTCCGGCCGGAACCCTAGGATTAATGTTTGCTCCAATCTTTCGAAACTCCTCCTCTGTATTTTTATAGAGGCGGTTCCAATCTATAAATCCCAGTCTGTTGACAGGTTCATGATTGACAAATACATTCTGGGCCACGGTCATATTCCCTGCAATGCTTAGTTCCTGATGTACAATTCCGATTCCATGGGCATATGCCTCCACTGGATTTCTCATGGTTATGTTATGCCCGTCCAGAAGCACTTCTCCACTATCAGCCTGGTATATACCTCCGATAATTTTCATCAGGGTCGATTTTCCTACTCCGTTCTCACCGATGATAGAGTGAATCTCCCCCTTTTCAAAATCAATGGAGATATCTTCCAGTACTTTGTTATTTCCAAACGTCTTTACTACATTTTTTACTTGTAAATAACTCATACCCCATCTCCTATCTCGGTTTTTTTCTTCGGCGCAGGGCATCAAAAGCTACTGCGACCAGAAGCATAAGGCTGCTTATTGCAGATGACCAGTTGGGTGAACCGTTAAACATGATAAATACATTATTTACCAGGGCTACCAATATGACTCCAAGGGCAGTTCCCAGAAAGCTTCCCGCCCCGCCATGCATATCGGCGCCGCCTATGACTGCTGCGGAAATTGCCTTCATCTCAAAGGAAATGCCATAACCTGCATGTCCCATCCCCAGACTGCTGGTCATCAGTATAGCTGCAATACCAGCCATAAGACCGCTTATCATATATCCAAGGATAATCGTAAGTCCGGACGGAATCCCTGAGATAAATGCCGCCTGCCTGTTGCCTCCCACGTAAAACATGCTGCGCAAAGGTCTGAAACTCCTTGACAAAAGAGCCAGCAAAAGCATGATGGTGATTGACACCAGTATCTTATTGGGTACTCCAAGCAGACTTCCCCTTCCTATGTTGGTGTAGGCGTCTGTCAGTCCTGCCACAAAATAACCGCTGGTCAAAACATAGCAGGTTCCCCGGCAAATAGACTGACTTCCCAATGTGGCTACAAAGGGAGCCACATTGGCTTTGGATACAAGAATACCATTGACCGCACCTGCCGCGCCTCCAAAGAGGATACCCATGCCTACCGCAAGCACTATGTTTACCCCCTTTTGAATCATTAAGGTACAGATGATTCCAGCCAGCGCAAGGACTGCTCCCACAGACAAATCCACTCCGCCCAATATAATGACAAAGGTCATTCCGCAGGCCAGCAGCAAATCATAAGCAAGATTGGAAAATATAGCTTCAATATTACTTCTGGCATAGAAAAGTTCCCCTTTGAGAATACACATTGCCACAAAAATAACTGCAATTGTAATAATTAATGTACCTTCCCTATTATTAACAGACAGTTTCATTTTGTCTTTCATTCACATCACATCCCTCTGCCTACCAGATCCTGTACATCCACCGGCATATCAGAACACTTGACAGCAGTCCTTCCCCGCTTAATATATGCATCCTCAACACAACCACCGGCAATCTCGGTGTTTGGATAACCGTAACAACCAAGGTCCAGCATAAGACCTACGTTCTCACCATATGGTTCTTCCTTGTCCGGGGTAATAACCATTGGTTCAAGACACTCTGTAAGTCCGGTTCCATGACACGTACTGTAAAAATGGAACTGCTTCATGTTACGCCCATCAATATCCTGTGAGGCAAAATAATTCCTGGCTGCCAGGTCAATGCGGTTGGACGGAAGATTTCCTTTGCAAACATTGTAAATCTCCTGTTCCGCCCTTCTATAAGCTTCATTCATGCAGTCAAAATATGCCTTCTGAAGTTCACTTCTCTCTCCCATAACAAACGTTCTTCTGCAGACGCCCTTATACCCCTCAAAGCTTGGGCTGCACCCAATCTGTACGATTTCCCCTTCCTCTATCACTTTGTTTGAGGCAGGTCCAATCACGGTCTTGCAGCGGTCCCCTGAATTTACAATCGTATCAAAACCAAACCCGGTTCCCCCAAGGGATTTGACTGTAAAATCTCCGACTGCCGCCACTTCGCTTTCCCTGATTCCCGGCCTGACAACCGCCAGCATAGCTCTTACTGCTGCGCAGGCAATGATATCCGCCTGTTCCATGCACTTAAACTCATTCTCGGATTTTTCATACCGGAGTTCTGACAGAATATCTGATGCATCCACCACTTCCACCGTTCCAAAACTCGTATGGAGGAATTCCATGAATTTTGCCGGAATGACATCATCACTTGTCATATAACCGATTCGTTTGATTTCATGTCCTATGTAACGGGAAATAACTTCATTCAATTCATCCCTGTCCACTCCCTCATAATACTCATCCGGTATGCTGAATTCATTCACAAAGCTGGTGTCCAATCCTAATCCGGCTTCCTTTGAAAGGATTCCAGATTCTGGTCCTGCAAGAAGGAGAGGACGTTTTCCGGGAGCAATCACTCCACTGGCCCTTTCAATGGTTGGGTTATATCCAGTCAAGTAGATTCCATCCCCCGGCATTTCTCTGTACCAGAAAAAAAGCCCATATCAATTTTCTTCTCATCCAGTCTCTTCCATACATTCTGGTACCGCATTTCATATTCTTCCAGGGGAATCCTGAAATCCTTATCAATGCGGCCCTCATACGCCTTTACAATTTCCATGACCCTCTCAAATTCCATTGTGCTAATCCCCATAATGACCTCCTTGATTTATTTGTTTTTATTTTAAACTAATTATTATAATACTTATTATAATTATTACACGACTTTACAACTTCATAATGAACAACCTTGTTGTTGAAGCAGCTGTTT
>JAJQEA010000325.1 GCA_021201905.1 Clostridia bacterium | reverse complement strand
CCCCCCCCCGCGCCCCGCGGGGTGCCCCACTCATTATGGATTATTATCTGGCCCTGGAGCCGGAGCATCCTGAAAAGGAAGTGGACGGCATAGAGACCGTGGAGCCTGCCTATGGAATCCCCAGCCGGTGGATCCGGCCGGAGGACAGGGAACGGGCCGAGGTATACGGGTATACAGTCATTGACCCGCTGTCGGTTATGGTCACCCACCTGTCGGAGGTCATACGCCAGCATGCCTTTGAACTGATTACCAGGCAGGAAGTGATACATCTGGTGGAGAATGTGAAGAAGAACGCCCCGGAGCTGGTGGAGGAGGCATTTCCCGGTCTTATCCCGTACAGCCTGTTCCAGCGGATCCTTACCAGCCTGTTAAAAGAGGGGGTTCCCGTAAAGGATCTGGAAACCATTCTTGAAACAATGATAGACGTGGTGTCGGAGACAGGACTTCCCATAAAAGACATCGATACCATTGTGGAGCGCATAAGGACAGCCCTTAAGCGCACCATTACCCGGATGTACTGTGAGGACGGAAGCATGAAGGTGCTCACCCTGGATTCAGAACTGG
This sequence comes from Clostridia bacterium, assembly GCA_021201905.1. Taxonomy (GTDB): domain Bacteria; phylum Bacillota; class Clostridia; order Lachnospirales; family Lachnospiraceae; genus Enterocloster. The sequence continues at coordinate 3,720 of JAJQEA010000325.1, read as the reverse complement.
AACGCACCATGGTCAGCTCCATGGCAAAGGGGGAGGGAGGGTATTATCTGGCCCTGAACCCGGACCTGCTCCAGAGCCTTATACGCCAGATGGCGGAACAGCTCAGGAAGTTCAGCGGCTTTACCCAGAATCCGGTCATATTGACCTCCCAGATCATGCGGGTGCATTTCTACCGTCTGATTGAGCAGTTTTACCCAAAGGTGCGGGTACTATCATTTAATGAGGTGGCAAATAATGTCCAGATACAGTCAATCGGCAGCCTGAAGCTGGAAGGATCGGGGCTGCAGGATGGCTGACAGTGAAGGATGATTTGATATGCGGCAGTTGGATGAATTAAAGGAAAAAACAAATGAAGAGCTGCTGACCATGTATGGCAGGGACAAGCAGCTGGAAGTGAAGCAGGAGCTTACGCTCCGGTATCTCTACATAGCCAAGGCGGTTGCAATCCAGATGCATAACCTGTATGCGGATTTCATGCAGATGGAGGATATTATCAATGAAAGCGCCATTGCAATCATGAAGGGAATCGAACGGTATGACCCGGAAAGGGACAATAAATTTGAGACATTTATTTCCAGACGCATCAGGGGGATGATCATTGATATTATCCGCAAAAATGACTGGATGCCGAGGAATTACCATAAACAGCACCGGTCCATTGAGAATGCCAGGGTTGAGCTGGCGGACCGGTTTGGACGTCCTCCCACGGATGATGAGATTGCGGACCACCTGAAGATGGACGTCAGAAAATGCCAGAGGCTTCAGCGGATGAGCACCATGGTAAATGTGCTTTCGCTGGATATGGTAACAAACAGGGAGGGGGAGGGGCAGTCGGTCCAGATACCCAGCAGTGACATGGACCTGCAGCCTGAATCAGCTTATATGAGAGAGGAAGCAGTCAGCACCCTGACAGCGGCGGTTAAGAAACTGAAAGACAAGGAACGGATGGTAATTTCCCTCTACTATGTGGAGGATTTGAACATGACCCAGATAGCCCAGGTGCTGGGGGTCAGTGAACCGCGTATTTCACAGATCCACGGCAGCGCCATCCGGAAGCTCAAGACTTACATGAACACCTATATTTACGAATAGGAACAGGAGGAAATGCCATATGTACCAGGGATTTTACAATCTCACATCAGGAATGCTGACCCAGAGCCGTAATCTGAACGTTATCAGTAATAACATGGTAAATGTCCAGACATCGGGCTATAAGCGGGATACCATGGTCACCAGCACATTCCAGGAAGAAATGCTGTACCGGACCGGACGGTATAACAAGGGAAACCCCACGCCTCTTGCCGTCACATCCAAGATAAAGACCGCGTCCAGGACCTATGTAGACTATGACCAGGGAAGCCTTGAGCAGACAGATGGGATTTATGATTTTGCCATTGGCGGCAGCGGCTTTTTCTGCATCCAGACCCCGGATGGGGAGCGCTATACCAGGAATGGTTCCTTTTCCGTGGATGAGGAGGGATATCTCACCCTGCCGGAGGCGGGAAGAGTGCTCTCCGAGGAGGGCCAGCCCATACGGATTGACGATGAGAACTTCAGCGTGGATGCCAGGGGCCGTATAACGGTTTATGAAAGGCAGGAGGAGGATTCTGAGGAGGAGCCCGAGCTTCGTCAGTTAGGCACCATGCGGATTGTGGACTTTGGGGACTATGACCAGATGCACAAGGAGGACAACGGCCTGTTTTCCACGGCCCAGGCCCCTGTCCAGACACAGGAGGAGCCGCCCCAGATTTTCTGGAAGAATGTCGAGAAGTCCAATGTGGACATGGTGGACGAGATGACTGCCATGATGACTTCCCAGAGGGCGCTTCAAAGCGCGGCGCAGATGCTTAAGATGTATGACCAGATTATGAGCAAATCCGTGACAGATATAGGAAGATTGTAAGGAGGGGACATATGAACCAGTCATTTTACGTGGGGGCGCTGGGAGCCGGGAACTGTACGGAGAAGCTCAGCGTGATTTCCAACAACCTGGCCAATGTGAACAGCAATGGCTTTAAACCCAAGACATCGGTATTTTCACAGCTGGTCAGCTACAACCTCAATGACGCTGAGGGTGCGGTGACAGAGCTGCAGGCCGGGGCCGGCATGAAGGTGCAGAGGACCTATACCAGCTTTGACTCCGCAGGACTGACACAGACAAGAGGTCTCATGGATTACGCCATACTGGAGCCCAATGCATTCTTTATGGTGCAGGACCCGGCCACAGGGGCAGTCAGCTATACGCGGGACGGACATTTTCACAGGGCGCAGCGGGAGGACGGCTTCTATCTCATGACGGACGCAGGCAAACTGGTGCTGGACCAGAACCGGGAACCCCTTAAGGCGGAGGTTACGGATGTGGATAAGCTACAGGCGGAGATGGGGGATGAGGAGGACGAAGAGATTGAGGACGAGGAGGATGAGGAAGACGAGGAGGACAAACCCAAGGTCAGCCTTTATACCTTTGCCAATCCAAGCCGTCTGGTCAGCGTGGGAAATAACGAGTATGTCCCTGCAGATACAGGAGCACAGCCGATTCTCATCGAGAAACCGTCCATGACAACCGGAGCCTTAGAGGTGTCAGGTACGGATATGGCGAAGGAGCTGGTCAGGATGATTGAGTGCCAGCGCGCGTTTACCTATGCCCTGCGCATGGTGACCACATCCGATGAGATAGAGGGTACCATCAATACCCTGCGGGGGTAATGAAAGCCGGGGAAGATGAACGGTAGAAAGCGAGGCAGACATGAAAATCAGGAATTACGGGGATTTGAACCTTCAGGAACTTGACATAATGAGGGAAATCAGCAGCATCGGTACAAGCCATGCAGCCACAGCCCTTTCCAAGTTCCTCCAGAAGGAGATACGTATCACCCTTCCCCAGGTCAGTATTCTGGGATATGAGGACGCGGTAAACCGCATCGGTAACATTGAGGAGGTGGTGGCGGCCACACTGGTGAAGATGGATGGAGATGTGGACGGATTAATGCTGTTTCTCTTTAACATGGATTTTGCCAATACGGTTCTGGAAAAGCTTCTGAACCAAAACTATACCTCCTTTGAGGAGATGGACGAATTGGCCTATTCCGCGCTGGAGGAAGTGGGAAATATCATTATCTGTTCCTATATCAACGCCTTTTCACAGCTGGTGGACATGAGCATCCACCTGTCCGTACCCAGCTCCACGGTGAACATGCTGGGCGGGATACTGACAGTGCCCATTGCCGAATACGGCTATGAGACAGATAAGCTGATGTATTTCAACGCAGATTTTGTAATGGAGGGAAAACGGCTTTCAGACTGGCTGCTGATGCTTCCGGACATCCGTTCGCTGAATCATATTTTAGGGAAGCTGGGTGTTTAGAGATGGTGGAAAAGGAAATCAAGGTTGGAATTGGGGATATGAAATTTACCAGGGAGGAGGGCAGGATCATCACGTATGCCCTGGGCTCCTGCATCGGTATATCATTCTACGATCCGTTTTTTGCGGCTGGGCACCCTGCTCCATATCATGCTGCCGGCCCAAAACGGGCTCTCCGACCCCAATATTTATAAATACGCGGATTCCGGTATCCGCGAAACCATTCGTAAGCTTATGGCCTTTGGCATGGTAAAAGCCAGGACAACGGTTAAAATCGCAGGGGGAGCGAAGATGTTTGAAATCCGGGGAAACGCGGATTTCGGCAATATCGGACAGAGAAACGCTGCCATGGTAAAGAA
>JAJQEA010000252.1:424-4308 GCA_021201905.1 Clostridia bacterium | reverse complement strand
TTATATTCCGCCACCATGCCCTGTTCTGTCAAGAACTCCACCACGCGGCCCACTTCCTCATCGGACACAAAGGCGCCCTGTACGCGCTGGGGTTTGGGGAAGCCTGCCGGATAAAAGAGCATGTCGCCCTTTCCCAGCAGCTTCTCAGCCCCGTTCATATCAATGATGGTCCTGGAATCCACACCCGATGACACGGCAAAGGCAATCCTGGAGGGCACATTGGCCTTAATCAGTCCTGTGATGACATTGACCGACGGCCTCTGGGTGGCGATGACCAGATGGATGCCCGCCGCACGGGCCAGCTGGGCCAGACGGCAGATGGCATCCTCCACCTCTCCCGGAGCCACCATCATAAGGTCTGCCAGCTCGTCGATGATAATGACAATCTGAGGCATCTTCGCCGGTTTCTTGTCATCCTCAATATCCTTTATCTTTTCCACTCTTTCATTGTAGCCCTTTAAATCCCTGACATTGCACTCCGCGAACTTCTTATAGCGGTCCGTCATCTCGGCCACAGCCCAGTTAAGAGCACCGGACGCCTTCTTGGGGTCTGTCACCACAGGGATGAGCAGATGGGGGATTCCATTGTAGACACTGAGCTCCACCACCTTGGGGTCCACCATAATCAGCTTCACATCCTCTGGTTTGGACTTGAAAATGATGCTCATAATCAGGGTGTTGATACACACCGACTTACCGGAACCAGTGGCGCCCGCAATGAGCAGATGGGGCATCTTTCCGATATCCGTCACCACCACCTGTCCGCCGATATCCTTGCCCACGGCAAAGGCCAGACGCGACTTGTGGTTCTTGAATGACTCCGCCTCCAGCAGCTCCCTTAAGTATACCATATTATTCTCTTTGTTGGGCACCTCGATTCCCACCGCAGACTTGCCGGGAATGGGCGCTTCGATTCGGATATCCGCCGCAGCCAGGCTCAGCTTGATGTCGTCGGTCAGTCCCACTATCTTGCTGACCTTCACGCCCTGCTCCGGCAAAAGCTCATACCGGGTCACGGCAGGGCCGCAGCTGATGTTTGTGACCGTCACCCCTACCCCGAAGTTATGGAGGGTCTGCTGCAGCTTGATGGCCGTGGCCTTATACTCATCCCCTGAGAAGGAACCGGCATTCTTAGCCTCCTTCTTAAGCAGGGAAGTGGGCGGGAACACGTATTCCTTCTTTACCGCCTCTTCCTTTTCCTTAATTTCCTGGGCCACAGCCATATTGGTATCCGGCTGTCCGGCCTCCTCCCGCTTCTTCTCAATCTTCTTCTGGAGAAGCTCTGTCTCTGTCTCTATGACCTTGCTGGATGCCGTAACCACCCGCTTGGGCTCCTCCGGCACAAACACGCTGTCGTAATTGATTCCCTGCTCTGACCCGTCTGTCTCGTAGATACCTGTCTCCCGGCCGTCCGCTTCAGGAATTCCCGCTTCAGAAAACAGGGGTTCCCCGTCTGTCATATCCTCAGACGTCCCATATTCCTCTTCCCAGGGGACCGTGTCCTCACGGCCTCTGCCGCATCCCTTGTCATAGCCCTTGTCATGGCCCTTATCATGGCCATAGCCGCCAGCAGCGCCCTCATCCCCGTCCCCGGCGGACCTGACATCAAACTCCATCTCCTCCAGGGTCTTTAAATCCTTTTTCACATGGATGGTGTCATAATCATCCCCATCGTGTGTCCCATACTCGTCCTCCACCCGGATGCCGGTGACCACCGGAGCATCGTTCCGGTGTCCGGTACGGCTGTGTCCCTCAATGGACCTGGCCAGTGCTCCCAGCTCATCCGTGTCATAGGAATCCCCGCCATCCCCTTCAGGCTCCAGAGGCGGGTCAAACCTGCCCACAAACTCGTCCGGCGGCAGCACGTCCTTTGCGCCGGCTGTCTGGGCCGGTCCCCAGTCCTCCCCGTATGTATCAGGCATATCCGGCATTTCTTCCAGTTCCGCTCCAAACTCACGGTCAAATGCCTCCTCGTCGTACTCCTCATCCTCAGGCGTCATCAGCCTGGTCGCATTTAAGTTAACGCCTCGCACCCTCTGTTCCTCGCGAATGCGCCTGCGTTCCTCCTCCCGTATGGCATGCTGCTCCCTGCGGCGGTCCATATCCTCCCTGGCATACTGGTAGGCCTTGTCCCCTCCCCGCTTCACAGCGGACACAAAGGAGCGCTCCATGATGCATACCATACAGATGATAAACAGGACCACCAGAACCAGAAAGGTTCCGGGCTTCCCCAGTCCAATGGTAAGGAAGGAGGTAAGGACGCCTCCCAGCCATCCGCCGCCTGTGCCAGTCAGGGTGGACTGCTTATAATACTCCATCCACTTGGCGCCGGCCGGAACCGTGCCAAAGGCCAGCTGCAGCAGACCGCAGACCGTAATCACAGCACCGGCCACGGCTGCCAGCTTCATGGCGGCATGAAGGTTTCCCTGGTTGGACAGATGAAAGCAGGTACCCACGAATATCAGAATGGGAAACAGATATCCCACTATTCCAAATATTCCCAGCTGCACTCCACGCAGCACATCTCCCACCACGCCGCACAGCCTGAAATTGCTCAGAAATAAAAGAATGGCAACAGCAAAAGAGCAGATGATGACCACTTCTGCTCTCATGAATTCCGTATTATCCTGTTCATAGGCTTTTTTCCCAGTTGTCCTGCGGCTCTTGGAGGAAGTGCTTGTCTTCTTGGACGTGCTTCCCTTTGGCCTTCCCGGTTTTCTGTTCCCACTCTGCTGTCGTTTTGTTGTTTCAGCCACTTGATACAGCCTCCTGTCATTCTCTTACAAGTTATCTACCGTATCAGCCTCCCATTCCCACAGCAGGCTGTCTCATTTATACAGTTAACTTATATTATGCTATATTTGAGGTTAAAATTCAAGTGATTTCTGCTGTCTCCATCATTTTGCCGCGGCTGGAGCTACCGCCTGTGTTCCCGCTCATCAATCATGGCATAGAGCTTTCCCAGCGCTTCCTTGATACCGCCCACCTGGTTGATGAGCCCGGCATCCACGGCCTGGGTCCCCACCAGGACAGTGCCCAGGTCCCTGGTGAGCATCTTTGTATTATGCATCAGCTCCCTCAGCTGGTCATAGGCAATATCGGCATGGTTTGATACAAACGTCAGTATGCGGTCCTGTATCATCTCAAAATACTCATAGGTTTGGGACGTACCTATGACCATACCCGTCATCCGCACCGGATGAATCATCATGGTGCCAGAGGGCACGATGAAGGAATAATTGGTGGACACTGCCAACGGAACCCCGATGGAATGGCTTTCGCCCAATACCAGGGATACGGTGGGAAGGCTGAGGGACGCAATCATTTCCGCAACGGCAAGGCCCGCGTCCACGTCCCCTCCCGATGTATTGAGCAGCACCAGAAGTCCGTCCACACTGTCGTCGTCCTCGATTTCAGCCAGCTTCGGCAGAATATGGTCGTATTTTGTAGTCTTGCTGCTTCCCGAGGAATTCTCATGTCCCTCCACCTCCCCAATGATGGTGATGAGATGGATTTTCCTCTGTCTGCGGTTGTCCTCCAGTATGACCTGGCCATATTCCTCCAGCTTGTTGTCCTCTTTTTCCTCTATTTCCTTCTCAAGCTTCTTGGCCTCATCGTCCTGCTGGCGTACCTGCCCGTTTCCATTTTCCACCTGATTGTCTCTTCTTTTCCTGTTGTTTTTTCCTTGTCCCATAATCAGACCACCCTTTCGTGAACATTCATCAATTAAGGATAGTCTGTACCGCCAACCATAAAATATGCGCTGCCTTTCACAGAGTTTCAATCAAAAAAACTGCCGGCCAGCAAAAGACTGCTGACCGGCTTTCTGAATTTAATACAAAATTTTTGACTTAATCGCCCAACACATTCCTGATAGCCACTGG
>JAJQEA010000252.1:0-414 GCA_021201905.1 Clostridia bacterium | reverse complement strand
GCTGGCCGCATGGACTACCTGGCCGTTGCCGATGTAGATGGCTACATGGTTTACCTGGCCGCCGCTGCCTGCGTAGAATATCAAATCGCCCGGATGCATGTTGCCGGAGGTCACCGCCTTGCCCATCTTGGCCTGGGAGCCGGAATAATGAGGCAGGGATACGCCGAACTGTCTCATGACCTGCATGGTAAATCCGGAACAGTCCACGCCCTTTGTCAGGCTGGTTCCTCCCCATACATACGGGTTGCCCACAAACTGAAGTGCGTAATTCACCACCTTGGAACGCCTGGACGCCGCATTGTTGGCCGCCACCTCGGCAGGCGAGAACTTGATGGCCTCGTTCAGTGCGTAGCGCACCTCCACGTTGTTGTCCCTGGTGGAAATAAACGCCTTATCCACCTTGCTTTCGTCCTC
>JAJQEA010000275.1:21632-34162 GCA_021201905.1 Clostridia bacterium | reverse complement strand
GTGGTTGGATGAGGGTGAGGGAGGGGAGGTTTGAAATAAGGGAAGAAAAACAGGACGATGAGCCTGTACCAGGAAGGGTGTCCTTTATCCTATATCCAGCAGATGCGCAGCCATGAAAACATCTCCACCACATCTGGTTTCTATGCCTTTTTAACGCTGGATACACCGGCCAAAGCAATAGAACGGACGAATCCGGAGAAGGAAAATACGGGAGAGAACTGGAAAGATGAAAAAATAGCGGAAGCTTTATACCGTCTATAAAAAATTATACCGACATTTCTACGGAAATCCACTGTAACTGCTGGGATTTCAGGAAATGTCGGTATAATTTTTTGTCGGTATAAGTCGTGCTAAATAATCCAGCGGATATCATCGCTGAACTGGAAAAACGGTCTTACCACATCCCAGTCTGTTCCCAGTGGTTCAGGGCATAAGGATATTTCTTTCCCCAAAGCTCTTTTACTCCTTCCAGTTCCAAAAGAGCAGTCTCTTCCGTGGGTGCCTTATAGACTGCTTTAAAATCTGATGCGAATTTGTTAATGTCTTTGTAAGAGTTTCTTTAAAGCCCGCAAGACCGTCTGCACAGAAGAACAGTGCTTCCTTTACCCCTCGGTTTTTCAGGTCATTTAGCACTCCAAGCCATAACTTTGAAGTCTCATTGGCCCCAACTATCATGCTTAAGATATCTTTGGTTCCATCCAGTGTTATGCCGAGGACAACATAGGCGGCCCGGTTGATGAGCCTTCCGTCCTCCCGTATTTTATAGTGGATTGCGTCCATAAAAACAAATGGATAGACAGAGTCAATGGGCCTGGACTGCCATTTCTTCACTTCCGGAAGACTCTTATTGGTAATCTTACTCACCATGTCTGCGGAAAGCTCAATCTTGTGTTAGTATGATATATGGCGGCACATTATGCCTTGAGGGACTTTGATTTATATGTTCCCGCACTGGAAATGGACCTGCAAAGTTCTACTGCCCATAATTTTTCCGTTTCCCCAATCGGAAATATATTATCTGTAATCAATGTAATCGGACAACATCCTTTCTGCACCAAACGATGAAATGTGTTTTTCATAAGTTTCATGGATGCATTATCCAACTTTTCAACTGCGATCTTATGGCCGGCCCCAGGTGTCAAACCTCTGCCAAATGCAGCCATCCTTGCACATAATAGTTCTCTGTTATGATATAAATCACTGTAATCAGCATCGGCTCCCACAGCATATAACAGGCAGTCTGCTGTTAATTTCAAATCAGACGGGCAATTTCTCCTGGTCTGCAAGCCTTGACATGTAGTGACAATCTGCTGCCATTGTCTGGATGTCAGAGTCCTGTCAAAATATGGGTTTGGCAAACCATCCGCAGTCTCGCCGCCAAACGAGATTCCGGCCAATCTGTTCCACATACCTTTTGTCTCCTTTTTCAAGAGCCAATTGCTTACCAGGTATTCCTGATGCAAGGAGGTGGCACAAAGTAAACCCAGCATCCTTGTCATATGGACTGCAAGCATCTTACAGCTGCGTTCATTGGTATTGATCCGGTTTAATAACAGGATAACCGTTACTATGGGAAGAAAATCAAATTCTTCAATCTGGGATTCACATATATTTTCATCGAACCCACTGGCAAGCATAACACCCGGACCACCTAACCAGTCTTTGAGGCAGTGGTTGACAGCAGCATAAATCATAGGCCTTTTTTTCTTTTGGCATATTGGGATTTGTCAAAAGGGAGTATAAATAAACCAAATCCGCCGAGACAGAAGCTTTTGGTAAATCCATCAAACCGTCCACCGAATCCCGGGACGCCTTTTTTACGGCTTCCAGATAATCGTTAAACCGTTGAGGAATATACTCCTCAATCTTACCAAAATTAATTTTATTATTTACATAGCATAACCTGCCTGCAGCCGCCACCCAAAGTGATACATTAATCCTCCTTCTTTGCGTCCCTGATGGAACAGCAATAATCCTTTCTTCTTCTTTTCTGATTATATCTACCGGTATGGGTTCTCCTGCTTTTAAATCCAATTGACTTTCTGACATCAAGTAAATAATATCTCCGTAAGGATACACCCTCCCTAAATAAACATAGGTTCCATCCACATCCCTTTTTACCAACACCCTTGGTATTACGCGATACTGCTTACCGGATTGGGTAATATAATAATTCATGAGATTATTTTGAGCGGACAACAGTGATATCGTTCCATCCTCAAGAATGGTTGCTTTAAGACGGTGTGCAGAATCTGCGCGCAGGACACAGTACACATAATTTATTCCGGCCCCCAATGCACGGCAGGCCTGTTTTACAGGCAGCCATAACGACCTTAATGTCTCACAGTCCATGCACAGAATACCTTCTGCCTCAGATACCGAAAACAGCATCTCTACCCTTACCTGTGTAGTTTCATAACTGTCTTCCAGTCCTGGTTTCCAGCCTGTATCACTTTTTCTCATCCAGAACGAAGCACCTCTTGCTGATAATTCACGAATAACAACCGATCTTGCCTGGCTGGATAAACCTGGCAGAATCCCATTGCCCTCCACCAGAAACATGTATCCTCCTGCACGCAGAACCACGCCCTGACAATCCTGTCCACAGACTTTTTCTCCTAATATATTACAACAGACTTCTGTCCCTCCTTCCAGCTTCCTTGAAGAAGGCTGAGGGTACGCAACAAAACATTTAATGCCATTCTCATCCCTGAGGATCCGTTTGATTACCATTGGGATACCATCGCGGAAGATATTATTTCTGGCAAATCTCCTGTCCCATAAATACTCCCTCAGCCAGCCCGCATCATTCCACAAATCTTCATATGCAAGGCTCACACGAACATGTGGCATTCCTTTAACCGAGAGGTGATTATCCGTATCATAATACACAAAAAGAACATCCCCGGCAATAAGTTCCTGGCCTTCTTCATATTTCTGAATCATGTTATCCTTATCAATTCCAACAAGCATACCTTCTTCCCAGTAATCTTCCTCCGCTGCCGGAAGTGTCAGGCTCCAGAATCCGCCTCCCAGTACAACACCCCCCGGTTCTTTTCTCTGGACAGGCAGATAAACCGTCCCATTCCCAAAAACACTGCGTATTCCAAACCTGATATTCTCCAATAGCAACATTGTTAATTGGCTGACAGAACCTTTTGTTTCGCTGAGCATGACCATATCCCCCGGCGAGATAAGCTGTGTACACATATTACACAACTCCTTCTTCTTATCCCCTGCAAAGAGAAATTTTCTGGGAATCTCTAATACTTTTCCGGGAAACAATTCAATCCAGATGCTTTCCTTACCTGAGCCTGCCACTGGATACCATCCCTTGTCTTGCGGCAGCCCATTTTCAAAGATTTCACGCGCAGAATATCCGAATCTCTGAAGTTCATAAAAAGGATAACGCAGCTTGTCTCCTTTTGATAAAAACAGGGGAATATCAAAAGATTGATTACCCATTGGCCATTTCATGGGAATAAGTTCGTTTGTTTCGCAATCCCATACGCCTGTATACCTGTCATGATAATGCCATCTTCCCCGTTTTACATGATGTATGATTTCTGAAACCGTGCCATCCAAAAACGTGATTTGATTCCATGCTGTCTCCACGGTCATGGAATCCGGTGAAATCTTTTCGAGTACAGGAGTCCTCAAACGCTCGTCAATACGTAAGTACGCCGCGAACACCCTGGCATCCGGCATAAGGGTTAGTTTTCCCTGTTCATCCTTTAATAAATATCCCAGGCGAGGGGGATCCTTCACAATCTCCCGTCCTAAGAATAGCGGATTCCTGATTCGTATCTGCGGAAAACCTGCAATCGTAAAATCAGGCTGAGCCTGTTTTTCCTTTTGTATTACTTCCTTATCTTCTTTTTCCATAATGGATTTTCCATAATTCCTCAAAGCTCCATCCATTATAAGGAGTTCAACAGCCCGTCCCTTGTCAGGTATATAACAAACATCTCCCGGCAGGATCATCTCTGCTTTCATCTCGCCATCCAGTATTTTTAAGGACGCCAATGCCCCGGTCTGTAAGCTTCCCGTGTTCTTTTGGTCCTTAATAGAACTTAATATACCCGGGGAGATTTCTATCTGCATACTCAGGTCAGGCAAACTTTTCCCCAGTGTCACAAGACACGGCTGCTGATTTTTGACCCATTCCTTAAGGCTTTTTTCAGACCGCAGAGGCGTCCCTGTTACATTTCCGGTCTAGCTTACAGGATCTCTTTCGCTCCTTTTCTCAAGTTTCACCATCATGTTATATTTATAGTATTTATATGGGTCTGAATTCTGAAGCACGCGAAGCTTACTCTCATCCAGAGAAAACTTGCGCCTTGAAACAGACACGACCATATGCGGGGAATCCTTCCTGTTTTCCTCCCGCCCCACATCCCTTTCAGGAAGTTCATTTGGAAGATAAAATGATATATGGCAATCATTCTTAATACGCTTTCCCTGGAGTACAGCTACATCTGAGATCCGTCCTGCCACCAGACATAAAACCTTGCCCTCTAATAACACATCCTGAGCCGAACTTTTATTCAGAGGAATGTAGGTATATGTATGGGAATTCATCCTTTCCTGGTTATCATCCAGCTTAAGATGGGCCAGGATAAAAATAACATCTTCTCCATTATCCTCTTCCAATATTTTCTGGATACTTTCTTCATCCAGCTCGGCATTTGGTATATTTTCAAATACCCAGCCGCTCTGTCCGATTTCCCTGGCAACTGTAGATACCTGCTGTATCACAACCTGGTGTTTATCAATAATTTTCCTGACCTCTAAAAGCTGGATGACACCCGCCCTGGTATCCTGCAATACTTTATATTCCAAATCATGGAGTATGTTGTCCGCTGATACAAGCATTTTCAGCCCAAATTCCCCGTTTCCGGCCACGACACTGAATTTGTTAATCCGGTCATTGAAAAAGAGTTCCCTTAATATCAGATTCCCGTTATAGTCCGTCACATCCTCCGCCCGTACCAAAAGAGTATAACCATATCCCCATTCAAAACGCAGGCAATCATCTTCGTCACTTCCCGCATAATAAAGACTCTGTTCAATTTCCTCCCCTTCAGCCGCATTAAAGCAGGAGACAAATTCATAATCCAAACGCATTGGATCCGCTTCCCTGTAGGATGCAATCCAAGCATTCTCACTAAATGATAATTTCACCCGCACATCACTGTTTTTGTAAGGATGTCCCAAAACCAGCGCACGTTCACCTGATTTTAATGGAATCTCATTTTTCCATATATCCTCAGGCCCATACCGGCCGATATGGACGGGAACACTTAAGTCCTGCAAAAGGATGTACTCTTTACCATCCACTGACCGTTTAATACCTACGGTATGGAAATCGCCTGTCTCAACCCATTCCAGATACCGCTTCACCTTTTCCTCTCTCTGTTCAGCCTCCTCATCTTGCTTATCTGTCTGCCTGGAGTATACAGGAACAAAGATTCTTCGGAAATCATAATAGCTTTCCTCATCACGCCGTTCAATCTGTCTGATTTCCAGTCTCATCCTCCAGTCAGATACCTGGTTAAAATTATCTTCTGACCTGGCTTCTCCTATTATCTCAATATTGTTCGACAGCAAGCGTACAATGGACGTCATATAGGTCCCCCTGAAAAGATACGTATCGCATTTTCTGTACGCAATCTTCCGGATTTTTCCGCTCTTTTGTATTGTCTCATCCCCTGGTACTCCCTGTTGACTCCAAAGGATGTTCTCTGGTTTATAAAGATTCAGAACAGGATTTTTTTCGTCCTGGGCCGCCATCATGGTGCCCATTCCCTTAACCTCCATCAACCCCACAGCAGTCCCCTGTACAGACACATTTTTTTCCGCCTTATGATTGGAAACCTTCCATAATGCCCGTACATAGACAATTTTCGGCTGAACGGCAAACTTCCATCCCTCCAAATCCCTGATAGCTTCTACAGGTTCCCCAATCAGGGCAGGAAGCGGATTAAACGCACTCATCGGCACCCTGGCAAAGATGATTTTTTCATCAATGGCAAGACAGACATTTATGTAAAGAGATGGATTATAATTTCCCGAAGCGTCGCTGGGGATTTCTGCTATGACACCTTTGACAGGTCCCTGGTACAGTTCCAGTTCCGGTACGTCATATGATAAGACAGAGTTGTTTTCCTCGCGTTTTCCCCTTATATCAATATATTCCACAATGCATGGACGCTCATATGACAGGGACGAATTATAATCCTGACCGGAATTTTTATTTCCATAGCAGGAAAAGGTTTCCGCTGCGCATTTTACTGCAAATCCTCCCATCAATGTGGCCGGATAATATCCGTAGTCTGTACGTCTGGTATTTACGTACCGGAGTCTGAAAATATCTCCGTTTTTCATATTCAGTATCCGGTATAATTCGTTATAATTGATATATTTGTAATCTAATCTACGGCTCATCACCAGTTCAGCCTTCAACCTCCCCTTTCGCTGACCAGCCACATCCCATCCATCGTCGGCAATCTGCACATTCAGACGGCTTGAATTCCCCAGTTTCCGTACATCTTTAGCTATAACCACCTCTATATCCTTGTCAATTCCAGGAACAGAAGAAGGCACGCACCGCTCGCCCTGTACATTCTTAGTGATGGAAAATGGCGCATCCCCCATAAACTGTGTTTTCCACTGGATATTCTTATCATCAAATGGTTCCTGACCATATAGTTGTAAAACAGGAAGCCCTGCAGCATCTGGCTGTTTACCGGATAAAAGCTGCATCTGAACGATTAATTCATCACAATCCTGAGTCTCTAAAACCCAGTTTTCCAATCTTTCTCTGCACTCATGTGTAAAATTCTGGTCTTCCAGGCAATAATTATATCCTATTTGGCTGCTGAAAAGCCACAGGTTCTTCGCACCTTCTCTCCATCTGTTAATAAATGTAAGGGTAACTTTATTTTCCGGATTATCCTGTCGATAAATCTGCTCAATAATCAGGCGTGTAAAACTCCTCATGATCGGAATCCACCCCTTATTGTCGTAATATTCAACGATGCAGCGTCCTTCAATCCAAGGCTCCATCAAAATGAGGGATAAATCGGCGTTCCAAAATTTCAAATCATTTATATCAAATACACCCTTCTGATCTTCGCCAAATACCCGAATTGACACCTCGTCAGCCTTCAAATGATACCTTACCTCCACGGAGTCTCCACTTTGTGGGGTCCAGGCTTCAGGCATGATGGCAGTGATACTGCCACTGTTAATTTTTACCGCTATGTCATCCCCTCTGTCATATCGGTACAGACGGCCGTCAACCGTATGGAAGGGCAGGGCAGTCCCGCTTCCGCAGTTTATAAGATAGGTAACCCCTTTCCGGTCTCCGTCAAACTCCTTTTGAATAATTATACCCAGATACCAGCAGTCAGACCGGATATCCTCGGTCTGGTAAAATAAATTTCTAATGGTTCCATTACTGAATCTGGTCCTTGATGCATCTGTAGCGAGCCGTACGGACAGAATATATTCTTCTCTTTTTTGCCACATACAGCAGCGCAGTAATTCATCCTGGCCCAATGCTTCTGACTTTACGTTTCGCAGCTGCCTGTCCTTAATGTTTTTACGTTTCCAGTATTCTTCCAGTTCATTTTTTATATCCGGATTTTTCAGGCGCTGGGACAAACGCAAAATGAAATGATTTAACAATGCGATACATGCATCAACACGTTTACCGTCGGAACCCGCTTTGTCTGAAAGCTGACTCTGAACACTCTCTATAAAATCCACACGAAGCTGATCAAACGACTGTTCCCCTAAAGGCGGGTCCTCCACAGCCAATAAATCGGACAGCAGATATTGGTAATAAATCATACTCTCGGTACTGAATTCATTGATGGCATGTATCACCAGATTCAGGACATCAAGCAAACTGTCCGCACTTGTTTCATCAACAGGAACCAGTTTAAGAAGCTTTATCAGCTCATACCGGGACAGACGTGAAAACTCCCACCTATTACGGATCGACGTTATTTTTTCAACCCACGCCTCTCTCCATGGATGGCCCCTATCTACCTGCTGCGAGACATAGGCCGAAGCCAGCCGCATGGTCAATGCCAGCTTATCAGCGTCTTTCATGAAACGGCTGGTGTCCAGAGTTCCTAATCCTGCCCATTCATCAGAATTCAAGGGCTCGGATTTAATCAAATCCTGCGTACTCACCTTAAAGGTGCTGTTGTCAATGTAATTTTGCACCCAGCCGTGACGGTCCGTTGTCAGGTACCTGGGATATGCCTGATAGATGAGAGCCAGAGGCTCTCTGGAATTACAAATCTGCGGCTTTTGTGACATTAATCTGCACAGCTCCGCTAAATTGGATGCCTCCCCTTGTTCATGCCACGGATTCATATCCCCATAGCCTGGTAAACCTTCTTCAGACAGGCTCTGATAAGCCCATTGGGCAGCTACCATATATGCTCCTGATGACAACAGGTATTCCAGCTGCTCATTATCTGCCTTTTCATCCGGCTGAAAAATATCTACAATCCGGTAAGGAATCATGCGGTTAATTTTCCCCATACCTATGTCGGCAAGCAGATGGTCAATATGATATCCCAACAATCTTACCGCTGGTGACCATGGTATTTTATGATCCGCAGAATAAATCTTTTCCGGCCTGTTAAATACAGACTGCGCTCCCCTGCTGGATATGACATCTCCCCAATGAAGGAGCAGATGTATCATCCGGGAAGATATGATGTCCTCTTTCTGATATAAAAGAACCGCTTTCATTACCGGAACCGCAATAAATATACGGACGGCCATGCTATTGCTCATAAAACTCCCATATTTACAGAAATCCTTGTTCTTTCCTGACGCGTTAGCCGCCATGTCGTAATGCCGGACCCATGGACACTGGATGAAGCCAGGCACTTCATTCCAGCTATTAATCTGGAGACGGGATGGAAGGAATGTTCTTTGGACATAATTGAGATGGATGGAAGGATCTATCAATCCTTCCCTATAATCTGGTATCTGCCATATTTCATCTAATTTCCTGATACTATGCTCCGGTGCTGCCCGCAGGGCATACATCCACAAAATGCCCTGCCATATGGATGCACATATTTTGATAAAGTCATTATTACTTTTTGTTTTATCAATCCAGCATTCATCATAATAAGAGATGCCCGACTTAAAGTATTCTCTAAAAAAGGAAAATTGATATGTTTCTTTAAAAATCAGGTCTACCGTATAACCCGTCTGAAATGGATATTTAATCTGGGCCACCAGTTCCATTAAATCAGGACGTGTAAACCAGTTTTCAGGAATAATGCTCATCAGGGAAAACTCTGAATCCCGGCATCGAATCAGGATGCTTACAGCCAGATTCCATGGAAGCTGACCACATTTACCTTCCATAGCACTCTTTATGAGTGGTAAGGGGTTCTCTCCCTTCACAAGGGAAATCACCTGCTGCGGTACAGCTTTTGCCACTGCCCTGAGAAGGGACAGATACAGTATTTCCTTCCCAAACAAATCTGTCTCCAGATAATCAAAATTCCGTTCTGATTCCATGTAGGAGTTGGATTTCGACAGGGCCTGGGAAATGGTTGCGATAATCTTATCATAGTCATCAACATCCAACCCACTGACAGAATAATTGAAAGCATCCTCTTTCCTGATCATATTACGAAAGATATTTTTTATTGTCTCCACATATAGTTCTTTGTTTTTGATATCTGTTTCAACCGCCAGACATTCTCTTCCATGGGGAGTGAGCAGACTATCAACTAAAACAGGTACCGCATAATACTGGAACAGTACGTCAAACCGTATCAGCCTGTTTAGTGCATCCACCTTTGTATCCATAGGAACATGTTCATTCTCTAAGGCAAACATCAAGTTTAAGTATTCATCTGTATCCTGAGGTGATAATTTAGTTTGGTAGCAAAAATACCAGTCCGCGTAAATCATAGTTTCCTCCTATGCATCTCACTTATCATTGGTATATACCAGGCTCCGTATATAATCTACATTCTCCTGCATATAAATATCCCCTGTCAGGGATCTGTCCTGACACAAAATGTGCCGGACCATATCCTTTCTATATGTATCATTCATAAAATAGATTACTCCTTCAAGCCCATATGGACTGTTCAGGGATAACACCCACTGTTTTACCAGATTCCCCTTCATGCACTGGAACAAATGTCTGTAGTCTTCACGGCTGGCAGCATGTCCGAGCCGTGCAATATCCGGATATGCAACGCTCTCCACTGCGTCCGAATCCTGTATATGCTCCATCACATTGATTGCACAACGAAGCGATTCAGGTACCCACTCCAGCAATAGGTTCAGCAGATTATTTCTCGCCGGCGAAGGTTCCCGAGCCAGGAGAAGGTATGTCTCCCAAGTTAAATCCTCCAGGTCTTCTTTATCAATGCTATGTAACTCTGGATTCAATGTGTTCTGGACAACAAGCTTTTCCGGTTTTACTGCGCGCAGCCATTGTATGACATGCTCATGGATTCCGGCCGCGGCGAGAAACCCCCGTATCCATCCCGGGTCGTTGCGTTTCAACGCGTGCCTTTTTAGTAATAATCCCCACTGTGAAGGAAATCTGTTTCTGTGGTCAAGCAACCCCAAAACTTCTTCCTCCGCAGGAGGATCCGTTTTATTATACGTTTCCACGATCTGATCCACCGCACGAATGGTATCCCCGTTTTCGGTTCGTATGGTTTGTTTCATATCCGCCACAACCAATACCTGTGCTTTCTCAATATCAATCAGATTCCTCATTGCTGTCTGTGCACACCTTGCCGCAAAATAAGGTGATTCAGACCATATATTAATAATCAGAGGTTGATTATCCCTTTCTTCCATCCTCTGCTTTAATAATATCCCAAGATTACCGATCAGCATTTGTTCCGATGAAATATTGACTATCCTGCCAAAATTCCCTTGCTCCCTCGTTTTAAAAACATCATTTAGGGAATATTCCCTCCAGACCGGAGCCTGCCATTGCAACCCTGCTGTCCTGCTGATTTCCATGTACTGTTCTGACTGATGCTGCAGGCCTTTCGCTAATCCCTCTGGTATGGTGCTGGCCAAAAACAGGGTAAAACGTTCCTGCCTTCCTAAAAGCAAGGCAGGCAGAGAAATGACATTCTTATCATTAAGCGGCACTGCCATATCCAGATCAGGATCCCATTCTTCAGGAATCTGCCAGGCTAAACAGTTCAGGTCCAAAACAGGAGTGATTACTTCTTCTGTTTTTACATTCTTCTGAGACTCAGCCCCTCCATGGCTCTGCGAATTTCTAAAACAGGCCAGGTCATACCACTTATCATCTCTGAACCGTCTGCCAACGGCAGGATCCTTCTCCCAACGACCGCTTCCGCCACGGCCACCTCTGTATGTATAAGGTGTAAGATGGTATCTGCACGTTGAGGAATCACATTCACCATATAAAAATGTGAACACGGAATATTGGTCCGGTATCCCTCCGCCGCTGGTTATTTCCTGTATATCGTTCCCGGCATGGTCCATCCGACGAATTCCAGGCTCATGCGCATGACCGCAAAGATATACATCCACAAAAGAAGAATCAAATAGTTTTTCAACTTCCGCCTGCTCTTCTTTTTCCAAAAAACAGAGGCCATGATGTCCCATTACAAATAACGGCTTGTTTTTGTCGGCCCGGCTCATTACACTATTTAATTCTCTGGAACACAAAAAGAGATTTCTTTCATCCTTGTTGTCACATGATGTTATCGCTGTATTGATAACAATCAATTGGAAATCCTCCAGATCGTAAAACTGATGCAGGTCGTTAAGCTCCTGTTCTGTAATCTTCCGGTCAAACCATCTGTCATAGTGAGATACATAGGCCTCCAGCCTTTTTTTAGTCAACTGATTAAAATCACTGTCATCTCCCTCTCCGTTTTTTTCTTCCTCTTCCATTTCACGCCTGAGTTGATCCAGGGTCAGTGACTTATCCCGTATGGCGTTAATAATGCGCGCATAAGAATTTTTTCGTCTTATATCGTGATTCCCTGCCGACCAGAAAATCCTGTCTTTATCCACCCCCAAAGTATTTACAAACTCCTCAATCCATATATCCTGGTTAGCATCATATCCATATTGATTCACAATATCGCCGGTAATAAAGACATATAGATTTTGATTCTTCTTAAAATCCTCCTGTTTCAGGCACTGAATCAGTTCCTGTCTAATCCGTCCCTCCACAAACCCTTCAACTGATTTCAAATGAAGATCCGAAAAATGAAGCCATTGAAAATCTTTCATAACATCCCCTGTATAAGGTATCTCTATAGCAAATACCCATACCTTGTCCCTTCTGTAATATTTAGATTTCATCATAAACATCACTATACACACCCTGATGTTTTTAATATGCCCCTCCTTTATTTATACCATAAAAAAAAGGGGGGGGGGGGAATTAATTTTTTTTTTTTTTTTTTGCATTCATTTAAATTTTTTTTTAAATTTTACGGTAATTTTTAACAATTTTATTAAGATTT
>JAJQEA010000275.1:0-21622 GCA_021201905.1 Clostridia bacterium | reverse complement strand
ACTACCCATCCACCACCCCAACCCCCCCCCCCGTCCTTTATACCCCCTCCCCCCCGCACCCCAACTACCCCCCCACCCGGGGGGGGGGGGAAATCATAGTTTTTAGTTATTTTTTCCATACTTTACATGTTTATTTTCAATATAACGTAACTATTAACCAATTTAAGTACGATTTTATTGTCATTCCATTTAAATTCCTACGAACGCTATAGACAAAAATCATGCCACCCATCAAACAGATATACTGCCAGCCCCTATAAGGGATTCCATCGGTAATGGTATTTCTTC
Organism: Clostridia bacterium; assembly: GCA_021201905.1. GTDB lineage: Bacteria > Bacillota > Clostridia > Lachnospirales > Lachnospiraceae > Enterocloster. The sequence goes on along the minus strand of JAJQEA010000275.1, from coordinate 21,334 downwards.
ACATAGAAAAGGCAGTTTATGTAAGCAAGCTTACACTCACAAAGATATCTATTTTCTCCTTAACAGAGTGCAGCTTTACTTAAGTTTGGCGGACTCTTTTGAAATGGTTCCGATAGCAAAAATTGGCCTACCACGCACGGCTCTCTCGCCAAATGATGACATGTAAGCAAACTCCCTCTGGCCTCCCGTTATTCCGAAAGGAAGGCTTATACGAGCAAGCTCCCAACGCCTTCCTTTTCACTATATCCTGCTGTCCTCAATGCTCCATCATATTCTCAATCAAAATCCCATACCCCCTGCTGGCATCCTGCACAAACACATGAGTCACCGCCCCGGCCAGCTTCCCATCCTGTATAATCGGACTTCCGCTCATTCCCTGCACAATTCCTCCTGTCAGCTCCAAGAGCTCCGGATCCGTCACCTTAATGACCATACTCTTGTTCTTATGTCCGGAATTATAATCCACCTTTTGAATCTCAATGGCATAGTCCTTCAGCTCGCCGGATATATTGCTGCGGATATAGGCAGGTCCCTGCTTTACATCCTGGCGGCAGGCGATTTCCATGGGCTCTCCTGAAATCTACTTTTTAAACTGCTGGTTGACGGTGCCGAATATACCCTCATTTGTATTCTTTTCAATATCTCCCATATGGGACTGGGGACCGTAGTATATTACGCCGGACAGCAGTCCTGGTTTTCCCATGGATCCCTTTTCGATTCCCATGATTTCCGTGGAATACAGTGCTCCCTCCGAGGATTCCACCAAATCTCCTGTATCGCTGTCGCTGATTCCGTGGCCCAGCGCGCCGAACCTGCCGTTCATATCCACATAAGTAATGGTGCCGATACCCTGGGTATCGTCCCTGACCCATGCTCCCAGCTTGTACTGCCCGTCAGCGCCCTGGACCGGCTTCAGGCTGACATCCACGTCCTCGCCCTCTCTGCGCACCTGGAGCACGCAGTCCTGGCCGCCTGACTCGCTGACAGCCCGTATCAGATCCTCCTTTGTGTTCATGGGCTTTCCGTTAAATGCTTCAATATAGTCACCTGATTTCAGTATCCCGTATGCCGGCTCCACCTCCATACCGTCACTTCCCGTGATTCGCCCGGTGCCGATGACCATGACGCCGTCTGATTTCAGATAGATACCGATGGGAGAGCCGCAGGGAACGGCATATCGGGTGTCCACCACATCCACCTGTATATCCTTTAATTTTATCACCCCAAAGAGCTTAAGGCCTACCTGGTAGCTTCCCTTTTCTCCCCCGAACATGGAAAAATGGTCCCTGCCGCTTATGGTTATCTGGTCCGCCGGTATATTGCTCTCATTTGCCAGGGCCACCTCCTGGCTGCCGCTGGATATGGTTGCCTTTAAAGGCAGGCCGAAGGAAAATTCCTCCTCTTCATTTTCGATAATACTCACCCGGTCCGGCACTGCCTGGTCCATGTAATACCATGTGTACCCCGTAACAGCCACAGCGGACAGCCAGAAGATGCGCCCCAGCCACCGGTAAAAGATTGATTTCCCCTTCATCGCCCTGCCTCCTTATATAGTCATTCATTTTAAATGGGTCAATACACTGCCTTGGTTCCTCCGTTTACGGCCAAACCACAACAAAAAAGAAAGAAGCAATGTTCACTGCCTCTTTCTTAGTATTATCCATCCTTAGGATTTCAATCTGTTTTATTTTGTTCTGTCTGCCAATTCCTTCATTTCACCTGCGTTTTTAAGCACTGCCTCCGTAATCCTGGCGCCGCCTAAGAGCCTGGCCAGCTCTTCTACGGATGCCTTTCGGTCCAGCAGACGGATGGTGGTAATGGTCCTGCCCTGGCTGGCAGATTTTGCAATTTCAAAATGTGAATCCGCCATGGCCGCTATCTGCGGCAGGTGGGTGATGCAGATGACCTGGTGGCTCTTGGCTATGAGCATCAGCTTCTCTGATACCTTTTGGGCGGTACGGCCGCTGATACCGGTGTCTATCTCGTCAAAAATCAGCGTTGGTATATCATCTGAATCCGCCAGCACGGTCTTGATGGCCAGCATGATTCTGGAAAGCTCTCCTCCTGACGCCACATCCTTAAGAGGGCGCATGGGCTGTCCCGGATTGGTTGAAATAAGGAACTGCGCCCCGTCCCATCCGGATAGGGTAAAATGATCCAGTTTTTCAAATTCCATGTCAAATTCCACGTCCAGGAAATTCAAATCCACCAAACCCTGTCTGATTTTTTTTACAAGCGTCCCTGACGCCTTTTTACGTATCCCTGTTAATTGTGCGCAGAGTTTCTCCAAACCATTCCTGCATTCCTCTAATTCCTGCTCCATGCGCTTTCTGTGGGCGTCATAATCTTCCAGTTCTTCCAGCCTTTTCTTTTTTTGCTCCAGCTTCTGGCGGATGGCTTCCACGGTTGCCCCGTATTTTGCCTGGAGATTATGTATCAGGTCCAGGCGTTCCTCTGTTTTCCTGAATGTTTCCTCATCCATCTCCATGGAATCCAGATAGGCGGACATCTCCCTTCCCGCGTCCCTCAGTATGGAATCCGTATCATAGAGCTGGTCCCGGATGCCGCCCAGGGTCTCATCGTACTCCGCCGCCTGCTCCACCTCTTTTAAGGCCCTTGAAAGCCATTCTCCCTCCACAGCCTCGTAGGCGGCTCCCAGACACTCTGCAATGCGCCTGGAATGGGAATAGCGGCGGTAAACCGAGGTGAGCTCCTCCTCCTCCCCTTCCTTCAGGGCTGATGCCTCAATCTCCTCTATCTCAAACCGGAGGAAGTCAGCCTCACGGATACGGCTTTCCCCATCCAAATCAAACCCCTTCAGCTTTTCTTCAAGGGATCGGTATATACGGTACCTGTCTGCAATTTTCTGTTTTACAGGCTGGGTCGCGGCCTTGACATAGGCGTCCAGAATTTCAAGATGCTTGGATTTGTAAAGCAGGGACTGATGCTCATGCTGCCCGTGTATGTCCAGCAGCAGGCCGGTAATCTGGCTCAGTCTGGCCATGGTCACTGTCTCATCGTTGATACGGCTGATGCTCCTGGCCGGAGTCAGCTTCCTGGATATAATTACCAGTCCATCCTCTGTGGGCTCCACCTCCAGCTCCCTGAGAGCCCTCCGCTTTTCTTCCCCTGTGACGGAAAACACAAGCTCAATATAGGCGTAGTCCGCCCCGGGACGTATACTGCCTTTGGGCGCCTTGCCGCCCAGGGCCATGGTTACGGAACCGATGATGATGGATTTTCCGGCTCCGGTTTCACCGGTAAGGATATTGAGGCCCTCACCGAATTCCACATCCGCTTTTTCAATAAGGGCCAGGTTCTTTACATGCAGTTCCAGTAACATATTACACCCCTTTTCCGTTAGTCTTCCACCATTTTCTTGATTTTCTCCATGACAATGATGGTGTCGTCCACACTGCGTATGGCGCACATGATGGTGTCATCACCTGCAATACAACCCACGATCTCGTGGAACTGGATAGCGTCCAGGGCAGCAGCCACAGCCATGGCCATGCCGGATACGGTCTTGATTACCAGGATATTCTGCGCCATGTCCATGGACATGTATCCGTCCTTGAGGATGCGGATATATTTGATGGCGGATGTCCCCCTGGGGCTCTCCAATACCATGTAGCGCTGTCTGCCGCTCTCCGACTGCATCTTGGTCAGCTTCAGTTCACGGATATCCCTGGAAACAGTTGCCTGAGTCACATTGAAACCGGCCTCATTCAGCCTTTCAGCCAGCTCCTCCTGTGTCTCTATCTCATATTTTCCAATTAATTCGACAATTTTGCTGTGGCGCTCTACCTTCATGTGAGACGCTTCCCTCCTTGTTGATTTATAATATTCTGCGTACCCTGCTGTCTATAATCCTCCCAGATGGTTGCTGAGGTTCTGCATAAATGATATCTGTTTTAACTTTATCATCACTGTCTGCAATTCGGAGCACCGTATGTCGATACAGTCCCCTGCCTTTAATTCCATGGACGTATCACCGTCATAGGATACGACCTGACCGCTATTAAGGACCTTAATCCGGACCCTGTCCTCCGGCGCCAGCACAATGCTCCTGGCATTGAGGGAGTGGGAACAGATGGGTGTCAGCACCATCATCCTGGCCCCCGGCGCTATGACCGGTCCTCCCGCCGAAAGATTATACGCCGTGGAACCGGTGGGCGTGGCTACCAGGACGCCGTCTGCCGCGTATTCATTGAGATACTCGTCATTTACATAGACGCTGTAGCGAAGCACCTTCAGAGGATCCTTTCTGGTAATGGCAATCTCATTGAGCGCAATATCCTTTAGAAGAATCTCTTCCTTCCTCCACGCTGTCCCGTGTATCATCATCCGCCGTTCCAGCTGATAGCGCTCATTTAACAGGGCTTCCAGTACCGGAGCAATGTCCTCCTGGCGGCTCACCTGATTGAGATATCCCAGATGGCCCCGGTTCACCCCCAGCATGGTAATGTTGCGGCACGCCAAATATCTGGCAGCCTGTATGAGGGTACCGTCCCATACGATTGTTATGACGCACTCAGTTTCCACCGGCACCTGGTCCCCGTCTATATGGGCTCCCCCCCTGGTTCTCTCAGGTGTATGGTGCAGGAGACACTCTGCTCCCTTTGCCTCCAGGTACGCCTTGATGAATACCTGGGCCTCCTGTACATATTCTTTGTCAAGATTGGCAATAATATAAAAATGTTTCATGGTTATGGGGCTCCTGACGTTTTTATACGTTACTTATCCATTGGTGCAAACCGCCGGCCGCTTAATCCAGACATCCGTGGGCCTGCTCCACAATGGCCCTGGCCGATAATTGGTTTTCCTCCTGCCCCGCATCTTCCCGGGGTTCATTCCGGAGGTACAGAAGATATTCGATGTTTCCCTCAGGCCCCTTGATGGGCGAGAATTCCAGTCCCAGTATGCCAAAACCAATGCTCCGGGCATAATCCATGACCATCTCTATGACCTCAAGATGAACGCTCTTCTCCCTGACAACGCCCTTCTTCCCCACCTTTTCCCGTCCGGCCTCAAACTGGGGCTTTATCAGGCACACCACCTGTCCGTCATGGGTCAGGAGCTGTTTTACTGGTCCCAGCACTTTGGTCAGGGAAATAAATGAAACATCGATGCTGGCGAATGTAATGCGGTCCCCGATATCCTCCGGGGTCACGTACCGGATGTTGGTTTTCTCCATACAGATGACCCGGTCGTCATTGCGCAGTTTCCAGGCAAGCTGCCCATGGCCCACGTCCACGGCATACACCTTCACCGCGCCGTTCTGGAGCATACAGTCCGTAAATCCGCCGGTGGAAGCCCCTACATCCATACATACCTTGCCGGACAGCTCCACGCCGAAGCTGCTCATGGCCTTTTCCAGCTTAAGCCCTCCCCGGCTGACATATTTAAGGGTGCTTCCCCTGACCTCAATCTGTACTGTCTCCTCAAAGGACGTGCCCGCCTTATCTTCCTTCTGTCCATTGACATAGACTATCCCTGACATAATCAGGGCCTTGGCCTTTTCCCTGGACTCTGCCAGGTTTCTCTGGACCATAAGCACGTCCAACCGTTCTTTCTTCATTACCGTTCTCCTTATACCGAAGCGGCATTTCCCCGCCGCCTTCCGGCTTAAGGGTGCAATGCCGCCTGTGTTATCAAATGCCGTTCAAACCTTTTCTGCCGATATATCCCCCGGCCTTCATGGTTTCTATGATGGAATCACTGTCGATTCCCAATCCTTCCCTCAATATGGACACATTGCCGTGCTCCACATATGCGTCGGGGATGGCGATATTAAGTACCTTTACTCCCGGATAGTTTTCATGTATAAATGCGGTGACCGCCAGTCCGTAACCGCCCTGGAGCACATTTTCCTCCATGGTTACAATCAGGCGGTGCCTCTCCGCCAGACGGGATACCATTTTCCGGTCAAAGGGCTTCACAAACCTGCCGTTGGCAAGGCTGCATCTGTAGCCCTCTGCTTTCAGCTTCTGCCGCACATGTTCCCCTGTGCTGACCATGCTGCCCACAGCCAGAAGGGCGATATCCTCTTCCTCGTAGAGCATTTCTCCCACGCCGTATGATATGGGCTGTCTGAATTCCTTTAGCCCGCGGTATGCCTCGCCCCTTGGATAACGTATGGCCAGAGGGCTGCCATAATCCATGGCAAAATCCAGCATGGCCCGCAGCTCCCACAGATTCTTGGAAGCCATGACGCTCATATTGGGTATGGAGGTCAGGAAGGAATAATCAAAGATTCCCTGATGTGTCTCCCCGTCGCTTCCCACAAGCCCTGCCCTGTCCACGGCAAAGAGCACCGGCAGGTTCTGGATACATACATCGTGCAGGACCTGGTCATAGGCCCTCTGCAGGAAGGAGGAGTAGACCGCCACCACGGGCCTGAGCCCCGCCGCCGCCATGCCGGCGGCAGACGTGACTGCATGGGCCTCCGCGATTCCCACGTCAAAAAACCGGTCCGGAAACTTCTTTCCGAAGGCAGCCAGCCCCGTACCATCCGGCATGGCGGCAGTAACCGCCACCAGCTCCGGGTGCTCCTCCCCCAGCTGACACAGCTTTCTGGAGAACACATCCGTATAGGAAGGATTGGTCTGGGCTGACAGGGATTTTCCCGTCTTTACGTCAAAGGGACCCACTCTATGAAAATAGGACGGATTCTTCTCCGCCGGCCGGTATCCCTTACCCTTTTTCGTCATCACATGGACCAGGACCGCGTGATCCAGCTTCTGGGCCTCCCTCAGCACCTTGCAGAGAGCCTGGATATTATGGCCGTCCACCGGGCCCAGATAGGTGATTCCCATATTTTCAAACAGCATACCGGGTATGAACAGCTGTTTTATGCTGTTCTTGGTGCGTTTGATTTTGTCTATCATGGCAGTGCCCACCACCGGGATCCGGTCCAGGGCGTCTGACACGCTCTTTTTCAGGTCGTTGTAGCCGCTGCCTGTGCGCAGGCCATTTAAGTAGCGGGACATGCCCCCTACATTTTCAGAAATAGACATCTTATTGTCATTGAGCACAATGATAAAGTTCTTTTTCATCCTGGCGGCATTGTTCAGGGCCTCGTAGGCCATGCCGCCGGTAAGGGCCCCGTCTCCGATGACGGATACCACGCGGTAGTCCTCCCCCCTGATATCGCGCCCCAGGGCAATGCCCAGTCCGGCGGATATGGAGGTGGAGCTGTGGCCTGTGTCAAAGGAATCGTAGGGGCTCTCCTTGCGCTTGGGAAATCCGCTCAGGCCCCCGTACTGGCGGAGCTCGTCAAATTCCGCCATGCGCCCGCTTAATATCTTATGGGTATAGGACTGGTGTCCCACATCCCAGATAACCTTGTCCTCCGGAAGATTTAAGGTCTTAAAAAGGGCGATGGTCAGTTCCACCACGCCCAGATTGGAGGCCAGATGGCCTCCGGTATGGCTGATTTTCTCAATCAGGAAGGTCCGTATCTCCTGGGCCAGTATCTTTAAATCCTCGGGCGGGAGGGCTTTCAGCTCCTCCGGCCCATTAATTTGTTCCAGTATCATAATAACGGTATCTCCAGTCTTACTTCTGACGGCCCACCAACGCGCGGATTAACTGCTCCAGGAATTCATTGTTCCCCGGCAGCTTGTTCAGCTCCTCAATGGCTTCTGCGGAAATCTGCTCCACATCCTTCTTTGCCTTCTCCAGGCCTTCCAGGGTCACATAGGTCGTTTTCTTATTCTTTTCATCGCTTCCTGAAGGCTTGCCGGTCACATCCTGGCTTCCCGTCACATCCAGGATATCGTCCTGGATCTGGAATGCCATGCCGATTTTGGACGCAAGGGACTCCACAATCTTGCAGTCCTCCTCAGCAGCGCCGCCCAGGACAGCGCCAATCAGCATGGAAGCCTCAATCAGAGCTCCTGTCTTCAGACGGTAGATGAAATCCAGCTTGTCCCCCGGTATGGGGCCTCCGGCCAGCTCCACATCCACGGTCTGGCCTCCTATCATGCCGTACACGCCGGTCTTATGGGCAAGAATCCCCATGGCCCGCCCAATCCTGGATAATTCGTCCGGGTCAATGCTTGTCTCAAAGGCATTGGCCGCAGTCTCAAAGGCAAACATCATAAGGGCATCCCCGGTAAGCACACCGATGTCCTCGCCGTACTCAGCCCATGTGCTGGCCTTGCCCCTGCGCATCATGTCATCGTCCATGCAGGGTAGATCGTCGTGCACCAGGGAGGATGTGTGTATCATCTCCACTGCCGCCATAAAGGGAATCACGGCCTCCAGAAGGGTGCCTGTGAAAAGCCGGCACATCTCCTGCATGAGCATGGGGCGCAGACGCTTTCCGCCTGCCTTCATGCTGTAATTCATTGCCTCGAAGATTGTCTTTTGATGGCCTGTTTCCTCCGGAAGATAAGTTCCAATTAACTGCTCAATCTCTGCTGTACGCGCATCAAGTTCCTGTTTAAATGTTTCCTTATCACTCATTTTCATCACCCTCACTCAATATCTGAATCTGTTTTTCTACATGGTCTATCTGTCCGCTCAGGGACTTCACCAGCTTCATCCCCGCTTCATAGCAGGTGAATGATTCCTCCAGCGTACTGTCCCCGGCTTCCAGTTTCTTTATAATATCTTCCAGCTGGGCGAAATTCTCCTCAATGCTGGCTTTATTCTCTTCTTTTTCCTGTATCTCCGTCTTCTTACGCGGCATCCTCTATCCCTCACTTCCCGGCAGCTTCATGGTTTCTGTCCCCACCACACAGGCGTCCGCACGCCCGTCCTTTACGCTGATGCGTATTATGTCCCCGGGCTCCGCCTGTGCAATGGAGGTGAACGCCCTGCCTCTGGCGTCTGTCACAAATCCGTATCCGCCTCCCAGCTTCTTAAGGGGCGACAAACCGTCCAGCCTTCCGGACAACAGGGCCAGCCTGTGCTTTCCCTCTGTCAGTCCGGCAGCCATCTGCGCCTCAAGGCGCCGTTTCCTGTCCTCCATCCTGCGCCGGGATGCTTCCAGCTCCTCCTCCATCATCCGTTCCAGGCGGTTCTCCATATCCGCCAGGCGCTGCCGCCTGTCGTTGAGCTGCCGTTCGGGACTCAGAAGTTTTAAGCGCATTCCGCACTGGTCCAGCCGGTAATGCAGTTTTTCCAATCTGCGCTCCATGGAGCGCTCCAGCACCTGTCTGTACAGATTCACCTGCTCCACAAACTGACTGTAATCAAACACAGCCAGTTCCGCTGCGGCCGACGGCGTGGGCGCCCTTAAATCCGCCACATAGTCCGCTATGGTCACATCCGTCTCATGCCCCACGGCCGAGATAACCGGGGTGGCGCAGTTAAAGATGGCCCTGGCCACCATTTCCTCGTTAAAAGCCCAGAGGTCTTCGATGGATCCCCCGCCTCTGCCCACAATCAGGACATCTAACCCCATACGGTCCAGAGTCTCAATGCCCTTTGCGATGCTGTACTTTGCCTGCTCTCCCTGGACCAGGGCCGGGTATAATATGAGCTGGACATAGGGATTCCTTCTGGCGGATATATTCATGATGTCACGGATAGCCGCTCCTGTGCCGGCCGTGACGATTCCCACCCTTCTGGCATACTTGGGAATGGGCTGCTTGTAACAGCTGTCAAACATTCCCATCTCCTCCAGCTCATTCCGCAGCTTTTCAAACTGGCGGAACAGGTCTCCCTTTCCTTCCCTGGTAATCTCCTTTGCATAGAGCTGGTATCTTCCATCCCTCTCGTACACATCCGCGGTGCCTGACACCGTGACCTCCTGGCCTTCCCTGAGCTCAAAGTCCAGCCCCTTCCTCTGTCCTGCAAACATGACGGCAGCAATCTGCGCGCCGCCGTCCTTTAATGTAAAATAGATATGGCCTGATGTGTGGTACTTACAATTGGACACCTCCCCCCGGATGGAAATCCGGTTCAGGGCAAAGTCCTGTGTAAACATGTTCCTGATATATGCAGTTACCTGAGATACGGTATATACACTTGCCATAAGTCCTGCCTACGCTTCGCTTTCCTTATTCTCCGGGGTTTCCTGGGAATCATGCTTTTCCTGAGCTTCCTGGGAATCATGCGTCCCCCGGGGCTCCTGCGTCTCCCCGCAACCCTTGTTTTCTTCCGGCGCCCTGGCATCTGCGGCAGACCTGGCTCCCTTGACTACAAACTTGGCCAGTATTCCGTTTACAAAGGACGGTGAATCATTTCCGCCAAACTTTTTAGCCAGCTCCACTGCCTCGTTGATGGATACCTTCTCAGGAATGGTGTCGTCGTAGAGCATCTCATACAGGGCCAGGCGCAGGATGGTCAGCTCCACCTTTCCCATGCGCTTGGTCTTCCATCCGGCAGCTGCCTGGTTCAGCTTCTCATCTATCTCAGGAATCTTCTCCATTATGTTTGCTGTTCTTGCCTGAAGATATTCACTGTCTGCCTCTTTTAATTCTACTTTATGCAATACCTGAAGAATACCCGACTCATCTACATCGTCTTCTTCCGGGGACTGGAAATACTGGCCCAGCTGGGCTATGGCCTCTTCCTGCGTCGGGTAGAAGTCAGCCGAGAACAGCATCTTAAAGCAATGCTCCCGCAATTCTCTTCTGGTCATTTTCTCTGCTTGTACTAAAAAGTGGTGGCTTTCCGTACATTTTCCTTTCTTCGTGATGTCCGCTTCTTCCCTTGCCCGGGCATGTCCTAGACGGCCCGCGGATGAAGCTGCTTTAGATATTATAGCAAACCCAGTGCATAAAAACAATAAAAAATGTATAAAACACTCCCCAGGCAACGCTCCGGGGAGTGTTTAGAGATATTATACTAAACCGGGATTTTATCTGCCTTCATCCATATTGACTCCGGCAATCTTTACATTCACATCCAGCACTGTCAGGCCCGTCATATTCTCGATGGCCGTGCTAACCTTTTCCTGAACCTGCTCGCTTACGGCCGGGATGTTGTATCCGTAGCGGATATTGAGGGAGAGGTCTACCGACACGTGCTCCTCCGTCACATCCACCTTGACGCCCTTGCTCAGATTCTTCATGCCCAGCTTGCCCACCAGTTCATTGGTGATGTTGCCGGCCATAGAATCCACGCCCTCCACCTCTGTGGCAGCCAGCCCTGCGATAATGGCCACTACCTCGTCCGCAATCTGAACCTCGCCTATCTTCTCTTTCTCGTATAATTTATGGGTACTGCGATTTTCCTCAGACATCACAACTTACCTCCTGTCAAGACTTAATTATTAGTATTATAGCAAATCCCTGAGGATATGTATAGGATTAATTTTGGCGCCCTCTCCCGGCTATTATCATAGCTTTTATAAGGACTTTCATCAGGCTTTTGACAGTTCCTTTTGAAACGCGCTCAGGTCCTGACCCTTCAGGGCGCGCTCCAGAAGCTCCGGCATTTTTTGGGGATTACAGGCAAAGCAGGGCACGTCCATGGACGCAATCCTGCCTGCTATCTGCTCGTCATAGTAGGGCTTTCCGCCGTCCGCAATGGCCAGGAGACAGACCACGGTCACCCCGGATTCCTTCATCTCCCGGATACGTCTGAGAAGTCCGGCCCGGTTGCCGCCTTCCATCAGGTCGCTTACAAGAAAGAACAGGGTCTTTCCCGGATTCTCCATAAACTGCTGGCAGTAGGCCACGGATTTCTCAATATCCGTACCGCCGCCCAGCTGGAAACCAAACAGCAGATCCACGGGATCCCCGCATTTTTCCGTGAGGTCCGTAATCTTTGTATCAAAGGCCACGATTCTGGTTTTAACCGACGCAATGCTGGCCAGGATACAGCTGATAACCGAGGAATAGATGACCGATTCCCCCATGGAACCGCTCTGATCCACATCCAGGATAACCGTATATTTATTGGCCGCGTTGGATGTGGTCCTGTCATAAAAATAAAAATGCTCCGGCACCAGCCGCTTTAATTCCGGGTTGTAATTCTTTAGATTCCTGCGTATGGTGTCCTTATAATCCAGGGCCGCCGCCGACGGGATGGGGGAATGCCTCCTCCTGTCCACGGCAGCGGTCACCGCCCGGCGGATATCATCAGCCAGCAGCTTATTAATCTCCTCCACAATTCTGGCTATGAACGCCCGCACCTGGTCCTTGGACCGGCCCGGTATCTGGTCCTTTAAGGCCAGCATCATGGATGCCAGGTTCATATCCGGCTCCAGGTTCTCCAAGAGCTCAGGCTCAAACAGCAGCTGCTTTAAGCCGCAGCGCTCCATTGCGTCGGACTGGATGATGGTCACCAGCTCCTTGTCAAACAGGGACCTTACATCCCCCAGCCACTTGGAAAGCACAGGGGCGGAGGGGCCGCTTCCTGCGCCTCTGCCTCCCGGTGCCTTATTGCCGTTCCCCCTTCCAAATCCGCCGGAGTCCGTCTGATTATAGATGGCCGCCAGGGCCTGGTCCATTAAGAGCTGTTGGTCTGTCAGCTCCACACCGCCCATTTTTCCAAACTGGGGGCTGCTCTCCTCCCCCAGTATCAGGCGCCACCGTTTCATTCTGGTTTCAAGCTCCATATGTTTCACCCATCCTATATGTCGTCAAAATCAAAGCCGTCCAGACTGTCAAGCAGTTCCATTTCTTCTCCCTTTAACGGCCCGTTCAGTATCTCTCCCGCCTGGGCCGCGTTCACCTGCCATATCTCGCCCAGATTCTCAGCCACATCCAGCTTTTCCCTGGAACTGAAATCAGCAAACGCCCTGCGCAGGAACACCAGGGCCCGCTTAAACTCCCGGTCATCCAAAGTATCCATGTAGGCACTCAGCTCCCGCCACAAATCCAGCCTGGCAATGAGCGCATACCGGTTCTTCTTCGACAGGCCCGCAAACCATCCGGCTCCCAGTTCCGCGGGAATTCCTTTTGAGAGACGGCGGTGGACCTGGCGGCTTAATTCCTCTTCCTCCATCCTGCCCCGCTCCAATAAGATGGCGGCAGCAAAACCGGATATGCCCGTGTTCAGATCGTCCCTGGAAGCAGTTTCCATGAGCAGACGGATAAAACGCTCCTCATCCAGGAAATCATGGTGTAGGCACAGGCTGTTGACACGCTCCATGGCTTCCATGACCCCCTGTTCCGCCTGGCTGTCACAGTTACAGGACGGAAGGAACACCAGACATGTCCGGAGGAACATCTGATTCAGCACAGGCAGCAGGGGTGTGCTGTCCAGATGCCGTATGCTTCCGAACCGCACCACGGTGGAAATGCTCTCCGCTGTCCCTGCCAGCTCCATGAAGCCGGCCGCCTCCACCGACAGCCCCTGCAGGATATCCGTGGCGTAAGTCACCATCTCCGGTATGCCGCAGCAGCACGCGGCCTCAATGATATCAGCCGCCTCCCCAATCCGCTCCGCCTTCATGGCCTGCTCCTTCATGACAAAGGATGCCGCGCCGGCCACGGTGTCTCCCTTCAGGGCAGACTCCACCAATTCAATCTCTACTTCCGGGGTCCACCGGATATCCCAGCTCTCCGCCCATGTAGCTGCTTCCTGCCGTTCCTTTCTCAGGACTGCAAAATGCACCCCCAGCACATGCAGACGGTGCAGGAAAAAGGACTGGCGCAGCTCCCGGTAAGCGGCTGCCTCTGATTTTACATTCAGTTTTTCCTGCAAATCCAGGGTCAGCGTAAACGCTGTCTCTGTCTTATACTTTTCCAGCTTCAGCTCCCCAAGCTGCCTGTAAAAATCGTCCTGCAGGCAGGTCCGGCTGACTCCCTGGGGAAGCTCACCCACGGCGGTTCCAATCTCCGTGTCCGCCACGGCCAGCGCCAGTTCCGGCAGACTACCGTGCCCCATGGCTGTCACCGCGGCGTCCCTCAAATCCCGCAGGGAAGGCACTCTGTAGCCGTGCAGACCGGCCAGGGACCGCGCCAGTTCCACCGCCTCTATGACCTCTGCTGAGGATACCGGAAAACCGTGCTGCCTCTGATAGCCGGATATGGCTGTAAGGTAGCGGTAGGTTCCCATATCCCTGTCTCCTTCCAGCAGGGCCTGCCAGAGCATTCCGTAGTAGGCGGGCGCCTGATTGCCCGCCCCATAGCCTGAGCGCGAAGACAGCCGGTAATAGGAATAAGGCATCAGCGTCACATTGCACGGCACGGAAGGCAGCATCCCTATCTGCGCGTCTGTCATGGGGGGGGGCTCCTCCCCGGTCAGTCCCGCCACATGATAAGCACCTGTCACCGCCACGATCCGCTCTGGCCGGAATCCTTCCTTTTGAGCGTCCTCCATCTTCCTTCTCATATATGCTTCCCGGACCAGTATCTCCGGCCAGTCGCTGTCGCCGCCTGCCGTAAGCTCCCGCAGCTGCCGCCCAAAGGATTCTGCGCCGTCCCGGTATGCCTCATGATTTTCCGAGTGTTCCATGACCCGTTCCCAGAAGGTCTCATGGCCGTCCTCCCCGCTGTACCGGTCCAAAAGACTGTACACATGCTCGGACGCAGAGCCCGGCGGACGCCCCTTGACCGGCTGCGCCTCTCCGCCTGGCTGCACCTCCCTGTCTGGCTCTGCCTCTCCGCCCGGCTGCATTCCCCCGGCCGATTCCGTCTCCCTGTTGGGCTGCGCCTCCCCGCCTCCATGTTCCTCTGCGAATTTCCTGAGAGTCTCATTCTCCCTGGCTCTCTGGATTCCCAGGAACACATCCGATGGCAGGTCCATAAACCGGCACTCTGCCCCGTGTTCTTTCGCCCAGGCAATGGCCTGGTATTCCGGCGAGTACTCTGCAAAGGGGTACAGAACCGTGCGCACCGGAGGATCCTTTGTAAAGGCCATGACCGCAAACGGCGGCCTGGTCTCCTCCCTCACCATGTCATCCATCAGCCCGTTAAAATCACAAGGGCCTTCCACCAGAATCAGGTCCGGCTGTTTTTCATCCAGAAAGCTTCTCAGATGAAAGGCGCCGGCCGGCGACAGGTGGCGGATTCCAAAACAATACGGATGTCCCATCTATTGGTTCAACTCCTTACACTCTTTATAAAGACCAAGCCACCGGCTCCCGCGTTTCTTCATGACATTTTCCAGGTATTCCTTCCACGCCAGTCCGTCCTTATCCTCATCCTTGACAGCAGCGCCCTGAAGGGCTGCCGCCAGGTCATAATCCGTTATCTCCCCATCTCCAAAGCTGCCGGCCAGGGCCATGCCGTTCACCAAAAGGGAAATGGCCTCGGCAGTGGACAGCACGCCTGAGGATGCCTTTACCTTCTGCCGGCCGTCCAGGGTCATGCCGCCCCGCAGCTCCCTGAAAATGGTGCACACCTTTTCCACCACCTCCCCATGGGGAATCCTGGCCCTGATCTCAAGGCTTCCTGCCAGCTGCTCCACCCTTGACTTCACAATCTCCATCTCCGTGGAGATATCGGACGGCGGCGGAAGGATAACGATGTTGAATCTCCGCTTCAGGGCCGCAGACATCTCGTTGACTCCCTTGTCCCTTGTATTGGCTGTGGCAATGACGGAAAATCCCTTCTGGGCAGGCAGCTCCAGGGCCAGCTCCGGTATGGAGATACGCTTCTCCGACAAAATGGAAATCAATGCGTCCTGTACCTCGCTGGCGCACCTGGATATCTCCTCAAACCGGACAATACTGCCTGTCTCCATGGCCCGGTATACAGGGCTTTTTATCATGGCCTCCCTGGAGGGGCCCTGGGCTATGAGCATGGCGTAATTCCATGAATAGCGTATATGCTCCTCCGTAGTGCCTGCTGTTCCCTGTACCACCTTGGTGGAATCCCCGTTGATGGCAGCCGTCAGGTGTTCGGAAAGCCAGGACTTGGCGGTTCCCGGCTCCCCAATCAGGAGCAGGGCCCTGTCCGTAACCAGGGTGGCAATGGCGATTTCCACCAGTCTCCTGTTTCCGATGTATTTGAGAGTGATTTCCTTTCCGCCCACGGTTCCTCCCGTAATATAGGTGAGGACGGAACGCGGACTCATCCTCCAGCCCGCGGGAACCGGGTCCTGCTCAGCCGCTATGAGCGCCTCAATTTCCTCCTGGTAGAGCTGTTCCGCAGGCAGGCGCTGCACACTCTCTTCTTTTCCTGTTGTTTTTCCCATGATATCCTCCAAGTCTCACTTTATTTTCCCGCAGTTATTGTCCGTCATTCCTGGCCAGACAGACCAGCAGCCTCGTTGATGGCCTTTCTGCAATAATCATTGGCATCCCAGCTTCTTCTCTCGGAGCTTCCTTTTGGGAATCCGCACAAGATGTGGTCGATCTCACGAAGCTCCATCCGGCGTTCTTCCTCTGTCATGGGAAGCTGGTTCAACTGACGCTGTATGGACCACAGTGTTATGCCGGCATTGGGATTCTTTTTCACATATGTGCTTATCAGTCCCTTGAAATCCTTCCAGCCGCACTGTGCCAGAATATGGTACAGCTCCCGGTTGTCCGCCACGGTGAGGGCCCTCTTGTAAAAATAGGATCCCTTCTCAGCCCTTTCCGCCGCCGGCAGCATGGAGAACAGAATTTTGTCCCGGTCTGTTTCCCGCTGTCTGCCTGCCGCGTCCAGTCCGGGGGCTGTGTCATTTCCAAATATCCTAGGGTCCGTCAGCATGTCCATCCATCGGGAATCCGGCTTCTCATAAAGCTTCCGCCCGATCCGGTGGGCTGTTCCGGACGTTTCGTCCACGCGGCAGATCATTTCACACTCCCCGTCTTCCCCGATGCAGTGAATCCGGCCCAGCACAGACAATACAGACTTTCTGGCCTTCCGTTTATCCTCTTTTCCCAGAAGGGAATCCTTAGGAATCTTCCTGCAATAGGATTCATAGACAACAGCTGCCGGCTTTGTCAGAAAATCAGCCGCCAGGGCTGGCCCCAGCCATATCCTCTCCTGCTCACCTGCCATCTCCCCTGCCAGGGAAATCAGCCGTTCATCCAGGCTGTAAATAATGGAATCCGCCAGCATAGCGGGGAATTTCAGCCAGAACTCCTGATTGTCCGGGTTCTTTTTGGCCGCCCTGCGGTATACCTCCTGCATGGCCACGGAGCCTTTTCCCGGCAGGGCCAAAAGCAGCCCGTTCATACGCCCGTCAAATTCCTTTTTGCCCATGGCCTCCTTTTGTTTCAGGGTTTCTTCTATCATCCCAGCCAGCCGGTCGGAAACAAGGTCGGATTTAGAAAAACGGAGATACCCCACGATCCCGTCCGGCCTCTTCTTAAACTGCTCCTCCCAGTATGCGTCTGTCTGTTCAGGCTCCATCATGCCCAGCACCTGCTCTGTCATCTCCAGGCACATTCCCTTTTCCGTCCGCGCCAGGTCCAGCAGCACGCCTGCGTTTTCCCCGTTAAACCGGAGGGCATGGATAGCCTCTGCCCTCAGTTCCTTTTTCGCCCGATTCAGAAGGCTCAGATAAAATTCATTTTCCGTCCCGCGGCATATGGCCTCCATGACCCTGAGCCTGTGTATCCGCCCGTTGTCCGTGGTTTCCCAGAATCCGCGCTTCAGAAGCGGCACAATCTGTCCATCCTTCCGGGACAGAAACTTCTCTGCCGCATCTGCTATCTCCGCGTACCGGTCTGAAAGGGCCGTTATGACAGCCGCCTGGAGACGGTAATCCTCAAAGACAAGGGGATGCTCCTCCATGGCCTCGGTGATGGGCACCAGCCGCCCTCCGCCGGACTCCGTCAGCGCCTGCTCCAGGGGATGAACCTGACTGTAGGGCAGGCATGGCCCGTAATGGCGTGATACCAGCTCCAGGGGCCCAGGCTCCGCCCCAAACCGCGTCTCCGGCTCTGGCTGGGTCTTTGCCTCCCCGCTGTTCTGCCCTGTTTTATAACCGGTCTCATATCCGGCCTGGGTACACAAAAGAGCCTCTGACAGGGCCAGGGCATCTAACAGACAGCCGGGGCGGTCCTCACAGTCCGGGTCCATGACCTTCTCTGCCATTGTATATAATTTTTTTATGACCGGCACGGCCTGGGCCAGGGGCCGAATCTGCTCCACTGCCCTCTTAAGCCGAAAATCGTCTCCAATCAGGTTCACTCCGGCCACTGCCGCTGCTCCAAGGCGCTGGTGGAGTTCATATAATCCCTGCAATTCTATGATAATACCTTCCTTTCCTGGGCCGGTCCGTCAATAGAGCAGGCGGACCACTTCTTGTTCCGTGATGATTGAGTAAGGATGCAGACAAATCCTCTGTCTCCTCCTGTCATACCAGAGAACTCCGAACATCACCTGATGTTCCGCCATCTGCCTGTCCGGAAGGATGTCCAGACGTGATACAGAGGGCATGTCCCCTGGCCGGTCCTTCAGCTCTATGGTGCTGCCGCCGCAGTACAATATGTATTCCCTCTGCTCTCCCTTAGCGCCTTCTGTACGGACATATCCCAGCCCGTCATAGGATACAAGACAGCCGAACCGGCCGTCCGACAATGTGTTTTTCAGTTCATTCTTTGCCGCCTTTACCAGCTCGGGAAGGGACGCGGACGCCTTATGACGGGCTTCTGCCAGCAGCTCTCCTGTCACCGGCAGAAATTCCTGTCCCTCCCAGCGTATCCTCCGTCCGTTCTCTCCCGGATAATACACCAGCAAGGGCACCTTCACCGCCTCCATCACGGAATCCTCTTCCTTCACATACTTAAGGGCCTTCACCGGGCGGTAATTATAAGTAATATTGATCTCGCCGCTGTCCAAATCCAGCCACCAGCCCTTGTCCACCAGCTCTCTTCTGGCCTCCTCATAGCTGACATGAAAGGACAGCTGGAGGAGCCGCCTATTTTCCTTTTTAAGTCCCAGCTCCGTCAGCCGTTCCAGGTTCCAGATTCCGCCCAGCTCCTCATACAGGACGCTGTTGTCATCCTCCACCTGACCCTGCTCCAGCTTTTCCGTCAGATAGACCCGTGACTTCTTGATCAGGGCCCGGAGAAATACCAGGATTCTTACAGCCTCACTGTAATCCCCTGCTCCGTCCTCCTTAAGCCGTTTAACCTCCAGCACAAGGGACTGCACCAGCCTTTGGGGACCGGGAAGATAGTAATCCCCCAGCTGCTTTGCCAGGTCCTGGTATATCTTCGCCGACGTGCCGCTTAAGGTCCCCAGTCCGGCCTCCATCAGCTCCCTTACCACCTTCTCAGCCAAATCCAGTCCCTCCAGCTGTTTCTTAAGCTTCTTTGTCCTGGCTGCCTGATTCGTCTTTTTGGGAGCCTTTGGCTTGTCTCCCTGATCTTCCTTTTTTCCTGCCCTGGCATCCTTCTTCGCCCTTTTATCCAATATATCCTGGGGAATGCCGCAGATATCCCAGTGGCGGCCCTGTGACAGCTCCATCATAAGCGCCAGGCCATGTTTACACGGAAACTGCCTGCTGGGGCAGCTGCAGCGGCACACCGGGACATCTCCGTCCGCAAAATCCAGGGACACCCTGTAGGCTGAGCTGCCGCTTCCCTTGCAGGAACCCATGTAAAAGGTGTCGTCCTCAGACCGGAGATGTTCTGTGAAGCCTCCGCTTTTGACAATTTTTCTTGCATTGTTGATTGCATTGGCATTGGGAGCCATGGCGGCAATCTGCTGTTCCGGGATTTCCCTCATAATATCCTCCCTGTACCCCGGCCGGGGTACAAATATGTGATTGGTCATTTATTCCATTATACGGAAATTGGAGAGGGGTTGCAATGGTAAGTTTGGGCGTCAAAAAAGCCGTTAAAAAAGGCTGCCGCTTTAGGTTTCCTCAACCGTTAAAGCGGCAGCCCGGCCTTCTTATCTATCTCCGGCCTATTCTGCCATATTGAGCAGCGTAATGATAATCTGGTCTGCTCCCACCTCTGCCTTGCGTTTCACGATATCCTCAATCTGGGCCCGCTGCGGATCCGTAATGGAAGGCGCATTGATAACCACATCCACCTTATCCTTGGTAATGCTCACAACCGGGTCTGAGAAGCCTTTTGCCATCAGGAGGGTTTCTGCGGCATTTTCTTTCTCGGAAACCTCAGTCAGGTCAATCATGTCCTGTATGGCCTGCTGTTTGGCTGCTTCGTCAATGCTGTCACTGTTAATCAGGCTCATCAGTGTCTCTTTGTTCTTGGCGCGCACCTGCTCTCTGCTGAGCTGTATGTTTGCTATGTAATCAGCCACGTTCATGCCGCTGGTCAGTACGGCTTCCCCGGGATTCTCCAGTCCGGCCTGGGCGGAGCTGTCCGTGTCTGCCGCTGCCATCTGCCCCGGATCGGCTGCCTGGGTAGCCTCCTCCACGCCTGTGCCGTCTCCTGCCTGGGCCAGCTGTCCCTGGTCTGTTCCGGTGTCTGCCGCTGCCTGGGCGCCCTCTGCGTCGCTTACCGCATCCAGGTCAGAAGGGTCCTGGTCCAGGCTGGGAATCTCCTGCAGTCCGGCCTGGCCGTTCAGGGAGGCTGCCTGGTTCTCCGCCAGGATATCTTCATCTGAAATGTCCATGGCGCCCGCCTCATACACCCGGTTGCCGCTTGCCAGATCCTTCTTTCCCGCATAGTTCAGATATCCGGCTGCCGCAATCATGACAGCCAGCGTCGTGATGATGATCTGGTTCCTGCGGAAGAGACGTTTCATGTTCATGTCCTTCATGTGCTCTTTTACCTGTTTCATATTCTTGATTTTCATATCCTGCACTCCTTTATTTATTCCACCCTCTTTAATACTTTTATTTTATGTGCCGGCAGGCCAAATAATGCTTCCATGGCCTCAGAAATTTCAGCTTTTACGGTTGGACTCCCTCCGCCCTCCGCGCTGATGATGATTCCCGATATCTCCGGACTCAGTTCCTTTTCAACAATGGGCGCGTTTGTGCTGCCCCCTGAACCGCCTCCCGATAGTATGGTACTCTCCTGTATCTGGTTGTTTGTCACATCCCTGGTGCCGCCCCCTGAATCCTTTTCCTGGGTGGTGCTGGTATTGGTGGAGCGATCCACACGAAGCACTTTTTCGCTGGAGGACTTAAGCACCACCATGACATCCACCTTTCCCACGCCGTCCACGGACTTTAATATATTCCTGATTCTGTTTTCCATCTGCGCTTCATAGGACCCGTCCTCTGATGTGCGGGCCGCCGCCGGATAGGAATCCTCCTTCCCCTCTGACGCGCCTGCCCCGTTTCCGTCCGGCCCCTGGGCCTTCCCGGTTTTGGAGGCGCTCTGGCCAAAGCCGCCGCCCTCTGTGCCGCCATTGGCATTGTCCTTTGTCCACAGCGGAACCGCCCCGGCGCCGTCTGTCCCGGCCCCCACGGTCTGTTCACCGGCATTCTTGTCCTTTTTGCTTCCTCCGGGCAGGGGAAAGGAGAGAATCATAAGAAGAACACCTATAAGAAGCAATAACAGCCACTTTTCCTTAGTCATTTTTCCACTGAATTTCGATATCCGATTCTTCCAGCCCATAGT
>JAJQEA010000151.1 GCA_021201905.1 Clostridia bacterium | reverse complement strand
GTCCGGGCCCGTCTAAGGGTTTGATGCCGTGATAGATACTGTTTTCCACAATAGGCTGAAGGATGGGCTGAAGGATGAGTTTGGGAACCGTGTAGTCCAGCAGGTGATCGGGGGCGCTGATTGTATAATTCAGTTTATTTTCGTACCGTTCTTTTTGGATGTAAAGATACTGCCGCACATGCTCCAGTTCGTCCTCCACGCTGATCAGCTCCCTGCCGCCGTTCAGCGACAGGCGGAAAAATGTGGCCAGAGACTTGGTGAGGGCTATGACCCGGCTGCTGTCATTAAACTCTGCCATCCAGACAATGGTATCCAGGGTATTATAAAGAAAATGAGGATTAATCTGGCTGACCAGGGCGTTTAGCTCTGCGTGGCGCAGCGTCTCCTCCTTATCGGATATTTCCTCCATAAGGCTTCGGATCCGGTGGATCATCCGGTTGTAATTGCCGGCCAGCAGTTCTACTTCATAAAAACTGTTTTTTCTCACACTGACCTCAGCCAGCTTTTCTATTTCGTTCATGCCCCGTTCCAGGTCTGTCATAGGCGTGGAAAGACGGCGGGTAAAGAGGGTGCCGAATAAAAGCACCGCCAAAAAGAGCAGACCGCCTGTCAGGAGCACTGATTCAAAAAGCTGGCGTTCCAGCATCTGTAAAGTGTCCAGGGATACCACACCCACCATGGTCCAGCCGGTTTTTTCAATTTGAGTCTGGTAGGAGAGAAGATTGTTCGATTTATCGTAGCCGTCCCCGGCTCTCTGGATTTCCAGCAGATGCGCTTTTTTATCGGGATCGGAGAAATAACTGGTGTCTTTGTGATAGACAGGTTCGCCCTTGTCATTCAGGAGAAAGACATAGCCCTCCCTGCCCAGGTCCAGGCTGTGGAGGTGGTCCTCGATAACACTGTATTCCATATCCATCAGGAGGACTCCCAGGTTGCCGCCGGAATCATCCGTGATTTCCGTGCTTACAGAGATGACCCAGTTGTTTTTGTCGGAAGAAAAGCTTTGCATCCTGGCTCCGGTCAAAACCGGCATTGTGTTATGGATGGATTCAATATACCAGTCTTCTTTCATCATGTCGCTGGACACGGACATGTCTAAATTTTTTTCATTGGAGAGAATCCGCCCGTCTTTGGACACAACAACAATGGACTTGATGTAGGAATCATTTTGCAGCAGTGTATCAATCTGGGAAAGCAGTCCGGCGCGCAGGTTTTCACTATCCCTTGACAGGTACTGGCGGAGCATGGGATTGTCCGCAAAGACGTTGGATTCTCCTTTGACGCGGGCAATGTATGTACCGATGTTGGCGCTGCTCAGTTTCAGCAAGTCATGGGTTTTGGAAACCGTCTCGTTCATCAGCAGATTGGATGCGAAAAAATAAACGGCTCCGCTGAGAAGCAGGATGACAGCCAGACCTGCACAGAGGAGGAAAAGGGAGAGCTGGACGCTAAAGCGGCGGGTCCAGTCCCGAAGCTTAAATTTTTTTCCCATGTCCTGCCTCCATTCTAAATTCCTTTGGTGTTTTTTTGTACTTGCGGCGGAAACATACGCTGAAATAGTTGGGGTCGTCAATGCCAACGGCAGCCGCAATTTCGTAGTTCTTCATCTGAGTGGAGAGCAGAAGGATTTTCGCGCGCTCCAGGCGGAGATGAAGCAGATAGTCCCTGAAATTTTCACCGAAATACCGTTTAAAGAGAGTGCTTAAATAGCTGATATTATATCCAAGTTCAGCGGCCATGGTGCCCAGTGAAAAGCAGGAATCAGACAGATGCTGTTCCATCAGCTCCGCCATTTGGCCATGGACACCTGAATCCTCCTGGGCACCTGAGTTCTCTGTCAGTTTCCCCACGGCTTCCTGTACTGCCGCGAAATGGTCGGACTTTTTCTTTTTTTTTCAGCCAGATGGAAGAGCAGCTTCTGTACATCATCACGGGACAGGGGTTTTAAAGCGTAGTCATCCACTCCGATTTTGATTGCGCGTATGGCGTAGTCCAGGTAATCGTAACCGGTGAGTATGGCTATCTTTACGGACGGATCCCACTCCTTTGCCAGCCGGCAGAAATCCAGGCCGTTCATCTTTGGCATATTGATGTCTGCCAGTATTAAGTCTATATGATGCTTGTGAACAACAGACAAGCCTTCCTCGCCGTTCTCCGCCTCAAAGAGCTCATCAATTCCCAGGCCGTCAAAATCGATAAAAGCCCGGATTCCACGGCGGATAAGACTTTCGTCTTCCACTACCAGCAGATTGTACATTGCGCCGTCTCCCTTCTGTTCCTTTTCTGTGTTTTTAATTATATAGCGCCGGGACAGAGAAGGCAAGCCTTTCAGTCCCGGCGTCAAAGTTCCTGTCTGATATCACATATCGAACATTGGTTTAAGAAAACCATATCCTTCCGTGTCCAAATCATCGTAAGGGATGAAGCGGATAGAAGTGCTGTTGATGCAATAGCGGAGTCCGCCCGTTTCGGCCGGACCATCGTCAAAGACATGTCCTAAGTGTGTATTTCCTGCGCGGCTGCGCACCTCTGTACGCACCATGTTAAAACTGGTGTCGGTATGTTCTGTCACCACCTCCGGTACGATTGGTTTTGAAAAGCTGGGCCACCCACAGCCGGATTCAAATTTATCCTCTGAGCTGAATAACGGTTCTCCGGTGACCACATCAACATAGAGTCCTTTGTCAAATGTACCGGCGTACTCATTGGTATATGGACGCTCGGTGTCGTTTTTCTGGGTTACCTGATACTGGATATCTGTAAGTCTCTCTTTTAGCACATCATCACTTGGAACGGGATAATCCTCAGGCCGTATCAGGCTGGAGAAACCGGACATGCCCAGCCCTTCTTCCTCAATGAATGTATCAGCGTCGTTTAAGTTAATGTGGCAGTAGCCTCCCAGATTTTTATCCAGATAGTCCTGGTGATAATCCTCTGCCAGGTAGAAGTTATCAAGAGGAAGGATTTCTGTGGCGATGGGAGCGGTGTATTTTTCCCTCTGACGGGCCACCACAGCCTCAGCAATAGCCTTGTCGGCTTCGTCTGTATAATAAATACCGGAACGGTACTGGCTTCCCCGGTCATTTCCCTGACGGTTGACACTGGTTGGGTCCACTACCTTGAAAAAGCCGTCCAACAGCTGTTCGGTGGATATACTCATGGGGTCATAGACCACTTTAACTGTTTCTGCATGACCGGTATTGTTATAGCACACCTGCTCATAGGTGGGATTTTCAACCGTTCCGTTGGCGTATCCCACATCAGTATCATACACCCCTGGCAGTTTTTTCATGTAGGCCTCGATTCCCCAAAAGCATCCTCCGGCAAGATAGATGGTGTGTAAATTGTCATTATTCATCATGGTTTCCTCCTGATCCATTTTTTTCTGTTCCTTTTTCTGTTCCTCAAACATATTATTTGCAGATGTTCCTGAAACGATAACACCGGTATTCTGTAGGGGCGCGGAGCAGCCCGATAACAGAATCATGACAGCTGCCACGATGTTCATACCCATTGATTTCTTCCAGTATTTTTTCATGATATCCTTTTTCATGATATAGGCTCCTTTCTCGTTATTTTATGGATTCAAAAGCAGTTTTGATGGCGTCATTGTCTTCATGGCCTGGAATCAGCTTGCTCATCACACCATCAGAACCTATATATTCTGATGTAGGATAGCCGCGGACACCTGTCTGTGTCCCGTAAGCCCCATCGGTGTCAAACAGTACAGTGATATGTTCGGTGTTTTCAACACCAGAAAACCATTTTTTAAAATCTTCCATATTTTTTTCTCCCTTTTGTCCGGGAGCTACGATAGTTAAAACCTTGAAGCCGTTTTCATCAGCGGAGAGAGTATTGATATCCTCCAGTCCGCCTAGACAGATAGGGCACCAGGAAGCCCAATATTTTAAATAAACTTTTTCACCTTTAAAATCAGAAAGTTTAACCGTATTGCCGTCCAAATCCATCATCTCAAAGTCGGGCGCAGGATTTCCCTGATTCATCATCCCCGTGTCGTCCATCATTCCGGCTTCCTGCGATTCCATGGCCTGGGTAACGGCAGTACTGGTTGTTGCTGCATTTGGGGCACTGCATGCGGTTAAAGAAATCAGTATAAATACGGAAACAGTACTTGTCAATAATTTTTTCATATGAGTTCTTCCTTTCCAACGTGTTAGCGCAAGACAGCCAGGATATTGCCCAAACTGTCAGTCATCAGTAAAATTCCCATCAGGATTATAATGATACCGCCGGCAATCTTAATTTTTCCAAGATGCCTGTTAAGCTTTTTTACCTTAAGCAGCAGTACATCGGAGAAAAGGGACAGTGCCAGAAAC
>JAJQEA010000081.1 GCA_021201905.1 Clostridia bacterium | reverse complement strand
ACACAATGATTTGATAGGCAACCGCCCCTATGCCGTAATTTGAAAGACCAGCTATAAAAAATTGTATCCATATGGTAAAATATAACCAAAAAACAGTAAGGTGGCAAGCGCTTATGGAATTTCACGAAAAGCTGCAAGAACTTAGAAAACAAAAGAATTTAACACAAGAAGAACTTTCTGAAATACTGTTTGTTTCAAGAACCGCTATTTCAAAATGGGAATCCGGGCGTGGCTATCCTGGCATTGACTCCTTAAAAGCTATTGCAGAATTTTTCGGGGTAACAATAGATGAACTGCTATCCAATAGGGAGCTGATTTGTATTGCAGAAAAAGATAGTCACCAAAAAGCACAGCATATGCGTGACTTAGTGTTTGGTTTGATTGATTGTTCTGTTGGAATGTTGTTTTTTATTCCTCTTTTTGGACAGCAAGAGGGCGATATAATTCGTCAAGTGTCATTGCTATCATTACAGGAAACGCCCTTGTTCATAAAAGCAATATACCTTGCAATTATTTTATTAACGGTTGCTTGTGGCATTGCTACATTAGCTTTGCAGAATTGTTCCTGCCTTATTTGGATAAAATCAAAGACTGTTTTATCTATGGCGTTGACTACCGTTAGCGTTGTTATCTTTATTGCAAGTCTTGAACCTTATGCTGCTTTTTTTACATTCGTTTTGCTGATTATCAAGGGGGCTTTGTTGCTAAAACGCCCATGACACGAAGCGTATCATAGATGTGATGGTCAAATTCTTTCATTTTTTGCACTCCAAAGTTAACGTGTAATTAGGCAAAAGCCAAATACATTTAAAACAAAGGAGCAAAAAAATGAAAGAAGAAAAGAAAAAAAAATCAAAACAATTTTAGTGTAACTGCCGGACTGTTGGTTTTATCCATTCTCTACACCGTGGCAATTATGTTAATTGATGTTCGTCCAATCGGCCCGCTAGGCTCGGTTGTCGGTTTTGCGGGAGTCAATCAATATTTCCATACGCTATTGGGTACGAATATGTTGTTATATAACATAACAGACTGGTTAAGCATTCCTACACTGTTTATTATGTTAGGATTTGCAGTGGAAGGTCTTGTCCAACTTATAAAAAGAAAAAGCCTGTTGCGTGTAGACAGCAGTATTTTGATACTAGGCGGGTTTTATGTACTTGTGTTTTTAGTATATCTCCTTTTTGAGTTTTTTGTTGTAAACTTCAGACCTGTTTTAATTCAAGGCATTTTGGAAGCATCTTATCCGTCCTCTACAACAATGCTCATAATGTGCATTATACCTACTGCTATCATGCAATTTCAACGCTTGATTTTAGCGGAAAGATTAAGAAACATAGTAAATGCCCTTTGCGGTATCTACGCAAGTTTTATGGTCATTGGATGGGTTTTATCGGGTGTGCATTGGATTACTGATATTGTAGGCGGAATATTGTTTAGTGCAACATTTGTTATGTTGTACTATTCCATAAATCAGTGGGTAAACAGCAAAGCCAGCCGAGCAATGTCTGAGAAACACTGAAAAATATCCTTGCCTGCTGCAAGAGTGTAAAAACGGAAATCATCGTGGACGGTTACAGCGAGCAGATGATAAAAATACGGTTTATTTGCCACAGCAATATGCTCCGAGACATTCCATTAGGGTTGAATGTATGTGAAAGGAAATATGCAAAACGACATTAAAAAATCATGATTGACAGATAAACTGAAATTAGCTTATAATGAAGGTACAAAAAAAGGCAGTTCACTCCAGTGAGTGGCTTCCAAGTTAATAGCTTAATTAAAAATAGTCACTATGCTTTGGTAGGCGGGTGACTATTTTTTTGTACCTATAATCATAACGATAAGTACTCCAAACGCTATCATCAAAGAAAGTGCCTCATATGTACTCATGTTATACCACCCCCCTTTCGGAGATGGAAGCCTCCCAGCAGCAGGAACTGCCTGTACTAATTATGCAAAAAAGCAATGTCATTGCATAGGGCATAATTGAAAAGAGACGCTTGTATACCTTATAAAATTATAGTAAACTCTATATACAAAATATAAATGGAGATTTAACGAATGACTAACCAAAATCATACTACCATTAACATCCTTTTCGTCTGCCACGGCAACATCTGCCGCAGCCCCATGGCCCTCTACTACTTCCGCAGCCTGCTAAAGGAAAAAGGCCTGTCCGGGGTAATACAGGCAGATTCTGCTGCTACGTCCACCGAAGAAATCGGTAATCCTGTACACCACGGAACCCGCGCTAAATTAAAGCAGGCCGGCATACCCTGCGAGGGGCACCATGCAAAGCAGATGACGAGGGCAGATTATAAATCATTCGATTACCTAATTGGCATGGACAGCTGGAATATCCGCAATATGCAGCGTATTGCAGGCGGTGACCCTGACCACAAGATTTTTAAACTCATGGAATTCACTGGTTCCGGAAGGGATGTGGCCGACCCATGGTACACCGGTGACTTTGACACCACCTGGTCCGACGTGACGGAAGGCTGCGTTTCGCTGCTGGATTATATATTAGAACACATGTAAACACAGTCCTTCTCTGATGACAGCTTATACGATTGCCCCGTTTGTCTCTATGACACGGCGGTACCAGTGAAAGCTGTCTTTTTTAATGCGTTTAAGGCTGCCTGTGTCGTGTTCGCCTCTGTCCACATACAAAAATCCGTACCGTTTTCTAAATCCTTCATGGGAACTGAGCAAATCCATAAAGGACCACGGCGAGTATCCAATGAGATCCACGCCGTCATCCAGCGCCTGTCTGCATGACTGGATGTGCCTTCGCAGATAGTCAATTCTGTAGCTGTCATGCACCTTGCCATTTTCAGTAAGGATATCAGCTGCCCCCAGGCCATTCTCTGTTATGAGAAGGGGCAGCCGGTACTTCTGGTAATAACGGTTCAACACAATCCAAAGGCCCATGGGGTCAATCTGCGCCCCATATTCCGTCGAAACCAAATGAGGATTTTTCACATGGCAAAAGTATCCGTATTGGTCAAAGTCCACCTCATTGCCCGGAAAACACCGCTCCCCCCGCAGGATGAAGCTCATCTGCCGGAAGATATCTGACACAAAGCGTCCTGTAATAGTTGACGGCAATGTAATCAGAGGCGCCCCCTTTTAATATATCCTCATCCCCATGCTCCGCAGCCGGCATAATGTTGCGCTCCTCAAGATACCGCCGGTAGTATCCCGGATATCTGCCATATTGATGCATGTCCAGACAGTACTCCGCCTTAAACCAATCATTGTTCACTGCAGCCCACACATCCTCAGGACGGGGCGTTTCCGGATAGGTACAGCAGGAAGATACAGCCGGGCCTATCTTTCCTCCCGGAACCAGCTCATGGCACACCTTCACAGCCAGGGCATGGGCCAAAAACATGTGGTAATCCATTTGCGCCCTGAGCCGGTCCGCCTCCCACTTATCCGCAGCATCAATATTCATTCTCTCATCCACCCGCACCATCAGGTTCTGTTCATTGTGGACCTGCCAGTATTTGACCCTGTCCCCAAAAGCCCTGAAGCATATCCTGGCATACCGCTCAAAGGCCAGAACACACCGGCGTGATTCCCAGCCATTGTATTTTTCCGCCAACGCATACGGCAGGTCAAAATGGTACAGGGTGACGAAGGGCCGGATTCCCTTTGACAGCAGGCAGTCAATAATTCTGTCGTAAAATCGAATCCCCTCCTCACGGACGGCGCCATCCCCATCCGGTATGATTCTGGCCCATGCAATGGAGAACCGGTACATTTTGAGCCCAAGCTCCGCCATGTATTCAATGTCCTCCTTCCAGTGGTGATAAAAATCACTAGCCACCTTGGTATCTGCCTGTATGTGGGAGCGTTTAAAGGAGTTGAAATCTGCCACTGTCATTCCCTTTCCTCCCAGATTCCATCCACCCTCAATCTGAAAAGCGGAGGACGAGGCCCCCCACAAAAAACCTTCCGGAAATTCTGTATTTATCTGACGCATCCTTTTCCCTCCTGCACTTAATTCCTTTCCCATGACGCTTCCTCTTCTTCCTGATCCATATCCTCAAATCCCAGCAGAAATGTCATAATGGCAGCCCCGAAAAATGATATACTGATACCTGTCAGATAAAAGAGAAATTTTCTCATTCCAAAAGCAGCATAGGTTGCCAGCGTAAGAATACCGTTATTTGCAAAGGCATCTCCATATACGCCTCCTGCTCCCATGACAGCACCTCCCGCAGCTCCGCATATGACCGCATAAATCATAGGGCGTTTGAGCCGCAGGTTACATCCGTAGATGGCAGGTTCTGTTATACCGCAGACAGAGGCTGCCACAGAAGCCGACGCCGCCACCGCCTTTAGGCCCTTGCTTCTGGTCCGCATCATAA
>JAJQEA010000022.1 GCA_021201905.1 Clostridia bacterium | reverse complement strand
TTCTGGTCCAGGAACTCAAACAGCCTGTCCAACTGGTTGGAGACAGGGGGGGGGCTCCTGACCAAAATAATTCATGACCTCCTGGTATTCCAATACATTTTTCTTTTTCTTGGCTTCCTCCAGAAGTCCTGCCAGTTTCTCCTCAAACACGTCCGTCCCTTCCATAACTTGGTCCATCCTTCCTATGAAATGCTGTCAATCCAGGGAGATGTGCAGCTGCTTTAAGGCTGCCTGCTGCCTGATAATCTCCTGTAACTGGGTTATATCCTTTGCATTGCGGCTGGCCACATCCAGGCTGTTCTTTCTGACCTTCATCACAGTCTCCGAAAATGCCTTCTTTTGTTCTTCGTTGTTCAGGGATTCCTTTAAACTGGCGTTAAACAGGGCTGCCACCTCCTTGTACTGGTCCTCATCGTTGATGAACCGGCTGAGTATGGCCGCTGGGTTTAAATTACCCTCCCTGTGTCCGTCAAATACCATCTGTGCCACCTGATGGTATAAATCCTCCACAAAATCATCTGCCGTTATGACGCCCTCTATCTTCTCAAACAGGGCCGGGGTCTCTATGAGCCAGGTGAGAAGCAGTCTCTGGGAACGGCGGATTCCATCCTCCTTATCCGGCCGTCTGGGCTTGCGGCTGACGCCAGGTCCGCCTCCGGGGGATGCCTCCTCCTCTGCCTCCTGGGGTACCACCCTGCCGGAATGGCTCAGGCTTTCGCCTGCCTTCAGCCCCATGGACATGCCCATGCGGTTGACCAGGCCTCTCAGCTCGTCCGCCGGAATCATCTGCTCCCTGGCCACTGCCTGGAGATAATTTTCCCTCTCCAGGGCCTCGCCGAACTGGAGGAGCTTTTTCGCCGTCTCCTGGTAGAACCTGGTCTTCTGCTCCGGATCCTCCATCTCATACCCCCGCCTCAGCACATCCACCTCAAAGAGAAAGCTGTTTTTGGCCTCCTTAATCCGCTGGCGGAATGCCTCCGCACCCATATTCTTGATGAACTCGTCCGGGTCCTTATAGGGCTTCATGTTTAGCACCTTGATGGACATCCCCACTTCCTTCAAGATGGGAATGGCCCTCAGCGCCGCCTTCACCCCGGCTCCATCGCTGTCATAGGTAAGGATTACCTGGTCCGTGTACCTTTTCAGCACATTGGCGTGCTGGCTGGTAAAGGCAGTGCCCAAGGACGCCACCGCGTTGGTAAACCCTGCCTGGTGCAGGGATATGACGTCCAGGTACCCTTCACAAATCAGTAGATATCCTTCCCTGGAAAGCCTGGCATAATTCAGGCCATAGAGATTGCGGCTCTTGTCAAAGAGCTTTGTCTCCGGGGAATTCAGGTATTTGGGTTCCCCGTCCCCCATGACACGGCCTCCAAATCCGATGACGCGGTTGTTCACATCCATAATGGGGAACATGACGCGGTTCCAGAACTTGTCCCTTCCGCCCCGTTCCTCCAGCGTCACCAGGCCGGTATCCTTAAGAAAGCTGTCCTCGTAGCCCTTTCCCTTCAGGTAGCGGTACAGATCATCGCTGGTCTTATTGGAATAGCCCAGGCCGAAATGGACGATGGTCTCATCCACCAGTCCCCTCTTGAGGTGGAAATAATCATAGGCCGGCTTGCCCTGGGGCTGCTTCATCTGGTAGTAGAAATAGTTGGCCGCCAGCTTGTTCACCTCCAGAAGCCTGGCCCTCAGCTCTGCCTGCTCCCTGGCCTCGCGGCCGTACTCCATCTTCGGCAGGTTCACCCCGGCCCTGTCTGCCAGGGACGAAAGCGCCTCCTGGAAGGTATAATTTTCATATTCCATCAGGAAGGTGATGACATTTCCCCCTGCCCCGCAGCCAAAGCAGTAATACATCTGCTTTCCCGGCGATACGGAAAAGGACGGGGATTTCTCATTATGGAAGGGGCACAGGCCGAAATAGTTAGCCCCCTTTTTCTGCAGCTTCACATATCCTGAAATCACGTCCACGATGTCATTCTTCATTCTCACTTCTTCTATGACTTCATCGGGATAGTACATGCAATAATCTCCCTTCTGTATCTTTTAATGACGGCTGTGTTCCCACAGCCGGATTGTCAGTACACGTTCCACCGCTTTGGAACGAATAATTCCTCAAACTGGTCAATGGCGTAAATGTCGCTCATGCCCGCGATGTAGTCGCACACCACCCGTGACTTCTTCTCCCCCTTGTTGACCATGAGAAGCACATACTCCACCGGCAGCTTATCCACATGTCCCATATAATACTCATAGAGCTGGGCAATCATGTTCTGGGCCTTTCCCTCCTCCGCCTTGGGTATGTCGTTCTTGTATACATTGTCAAACATCCATTTGCGCAGGCCCTGCATGGCCTCCTCCATCCCCTCCGACATGGAAATGGCAGGTTTGTCCATACTGTTCAGGATGATGTCGTGAATCATATTGTTAAGCCGCTCCCGGACGCTGTGGCCCAGCACATCGGTATACACCCTGGGCAGCTCATGCTCCGTGAACATCCTGGCCC
This sequence comes from Clostridia bacterium, assembly GCA_021201905.1. Classification (GTDB taxonomy): domain Bacteria; phylum Bacillota; class Clostridia; order Lachnospirales; family Lachnospiraceae; genus Enterocloster. The sequence continues at coordinate 1,971 of JAJQEA010000022.1, read as the reverse complement.
GGATGGCGTCGTCTATGTCGTGGTTGATATAGGCAATCTTATCCGACAAACGCACAATGGCTCCCTCCAGGGTGGACGGGTGGCCGGAGGTCCTGTGGTTGCGTATGCCGTCCCGCACCTCCCAGGTCAGGTTCAGTCCTCTCCCGTCCTTTTCCAGCACCTCCACAATGCGGACGCTCTGCTCATAGTGGGTGAAGCCGTCCTCGCATATCTTATTCAGTATGTATTCACCGGAGTGGCCGAAGGGCGTGTGCCCCAGATCATGGCCCAGGGTAATGGCCTCTGTCAGGCTCTCATTGAGCCGCAGGGTCTTGGCTATGGTGCGGGCTATCTGGGACACCTCCAGGGTGTGGGTGAGCCTGGTCCTGTAATGATCCCCCTCGGGAGCCAGAAACACCTGTGTCTTGTGCTTCAGCCGTCTGAATGCCTTGGAGTGCAGGATGCGGTCCCTGTCCCGCTGGTACTCAGGCCGCATATCGCACAGCTGCTCCTGCCTGTCCCGTCCCCTGGTCCTGCTGCTAAGGGACGCATAGGGGCTCATGTACGATTCTTCCAATGCTTCCAGTGACTCCCTGATATTCATCCATCCACTCCCTATCTCTATTATTATATTGTCGGATTCCTGTTTTTACTACAAAAATTTCAAATATTGCGTAAGCAAAAGAGCACCAGGCCGGTAAACAGCTGCCTAATGCTCACATTATATCATAAATTCTAACTATTTCCTAGAGGCAGACTATCCCTCACACAAAGTGTCCCATACCCCAGCCTCTCATTTGGCCACACGTCATACCCCGGCAAATGCCTGGCCCCTCTGGTAAAATACGCCTTTACCTTCTCCCCGTAGAGGAAGGGGTCGTTTCCCTGCAAAATTCCCCACTGCATCAGCAGGGCCGCGCTGCCCGTGACAAAGGGGGCCGCAAAGGAGGTTCCTATCACTGCCTCGTATCCGCCTCCCCGCCTGGCTGTGACAATATCCACTCCAGGGGCTGCCAGATCCGGTTTTACCTGCTGGGTCTGGCGGGTAAAACCCCGGCCGGAAAAATCCGCGTAGGCGCGGTAAGAGTCATCGTAGGCCCCCACGGATATCACATTGGCAGCCGTGGAGGGAATGGTCAGTGTGGTCTCCGGCACCGGCCTTAAAAAGCGGGTGGACGGGTTTAAAATACCCCTGGAAGGCAGCCACATATCGTAGCGTCCGGTCACAATCCGCTCCGGCGTCAGGCGGAAGGTCCAGATTCCGCTGTCCAGATAATCCCTCACAGGCAGGAAATCAAAGTACACCTCCTGGGCCCGGCTGAAGGAACTGGGCTTGCCGTAATAAATCAGGATCCGCGTTCCCCCGTAGCGCAGGGTCTGGGGGCCCAGCCGGCTGTCGATGGGCCCGATGACCTCCCCTGATGGTGTGACCAGACGGATGGAAAACTGGTCCACATAGGACTTCCACAGCTGCACTCCCATCCCTGTCTCATAGGGCGCGATGGACAGCTGCGCGTTTTCCTCCTGTCCTATAACCAGACTTCCCGCCCTGTGTCCTGCCCCGGTTCCCTCGTTGCCCGTGCCGGCCACGATGACATTCCTCCCGATGCTTGACATGTCATTGATGAAGGTCTCCAGCAGACTGGTCCCGTCATGGGAGCCGTAGGTATTTCCAAAGCACAGATTGCCCGCGGTGGGAAGGCTCAGCTCCATGGCCGTGCGCACCACCGCGTCCAGCCCGCGCATGAGCTGGGTGGTCCGCGGAAAGCCGTCCGCCGGGGACACCCCCAGGCGAACGGCCATAATGGCGCTCTCGTAGGCCACCCCGCGGTAGCGCCCGCCGCTCTCCCGCCCGTTTCCGGCCGCGATGCCCGCCACCGCGGTGCCATGGCCGCTGATATCCACGGAATTTACAATGTCCATTGCATCGGCCCTGCTGCCGGCCGCCAGCGCTTCGTTGATCTCCTCCTCCGTGTAAACCCGGTCCTGGAC
>JAJQEA010000037.1 GCA_021201905.1 Clostridia bacterium | reverse complement strand
GTCCTCTCCTTCATTCCGGGGAAGGATGCAATGGTCACATGGCGCTTGCCGTTGGATGTCAGCTCGGAATAAATCTCATCTGAAATCACAAACAGATCCTTTTCCAGGACAATTTTTACAATTTCTTCCAGTTCCTCTTTTTCCATAATAGCGCCCGTAGGGTTGTTGGGGAAGGGGAGGACGAGAATCTTGGTCTTGTCTGTAATCTTCTCCAGAAGCTTTTCCGGGGTCAGCTTGAACTGGTCCTTTTCCTCCAGCTCAATGGTCACGGGCATGCCGTCTGCCAGGGTGACACAGGGCATATAGGACACATAGCTGGGCTGGGGAATGAGCACCTCATCCCCCTCGTTTAACATGGCCCTCAGGGCAATGTCGATGGCCTCGCTTCCGCCTACCGTTACCAGGATCTCCTGGTCCGGGTCGTATGTAACGCCGCATCTGCGCTTTAAATATTCGCATATCTCCACTTTAAGGGGCTTTAAGCCGGCATTGGAGGTGTAGAAGGTACGCCCCTTTTCCAGGGAATAGATACCCTCCTCACGGATATGCCAGGGTGTCTCAAAATCCGGCTCGCCCACGCCAAGGGAGATGGCGTCCTTCATCTCACTTACAATATCAAAGAATTTACGGATACCGGACGGCGGTATCTTTACGATTTTATCTGATAATGGGTTTCTCATGGAGTAATCAGTATCCTTTCATCCTGCACCTGCTCACTGATAATGGTGCCGTGGTCTTTGTATTTTTTCAATACGAAATGGGTTGCAGTGCTTAATACGGATTCCATCGGTCCCAGCTTGTCGGATACGAACTGGGCAATCTGGCGCATGGTTCTGCCCTCGATGAACACAGTGAAGTCATAGGCTCCGCTCATGAGATACACGGCTTCCACCTCGCTGTACTGGTAAATGCGCTCCGCTATCTTGTCAAAGCCCATGCCCCTCTGGGGAGTTACCTTTACCTCGATTAACGCCACCACCTTTTCCTCGCTGGTGTTATCCCAGTTAATCAGTGTGTGGTATCCGCAGATAATATGTTCCTTCTCCATCTCCGCTATCTCGTTGGCCACCGCGATTTCGCTTTCTCCCAGCAGTATGGCCAGGTCCTTAAGGTCGATTCTGCTGTTTTTCTCAATGACTGCAAGTATCTTTTCTCTCATAATATATCATCCTCCATCCTTCTATGTTTATATAGCTTCTCAACTGTCTCTCAGTATCTTTGCCAGTTCATCGGGCTGGGGCCTCTCCAAAAATCCGGCTCCCTCCTGTCCGTGGCGTATCTGCCTGGCATTTCCATCCGCCACATTTCCGATGACGCCCGCAGGAATCCCCTCTGCCCTGAGCCTTCTCACCAACTGCCCTCCACTGTCCGAGGCCAGGATGGCGCAGTTTCTGCTGTACAGCCTGTAGGGATTCAGTTCAAACAGTTCGCATACCTCTACTGTTACCTGCCGCATGGGCATACTTCTGAGGTCCACATCAATACCCGCGTTAAATATCCCTGATAAATTCCAAAGGGCAGCTAAAACGCCGCCCTCTCCTGCATACTCGTAAGCAGTAAAGGAGCAGGGCTCCTCCTTCTGTTCACGTTTTATCCATTGTTCCACGGAGTATGGCTCCGTTTCCTCCAGACACCTTAAGAACACAGGCGAAAAGCGACCATTGAGAACATCCCGCCTTTCTGCGTCTATCTTTACAGTCCCCGCAAATCCGGCATAGCCTGCCATCACCAAATCCTGACCCGGCTTCATGAAGCCGTCGCGCTTCTCAAATCCGCCTGGTCCCTGTCCGGCCGTCCGCATTATGGTCCATCCACCGGGGTAACTGTGGGGCCTCCACCAGCCGGGGCCGGATTGGCTTCGGGAGACGGGTTGGCTGCCGGCGCCGGATTGGCCGCTGCCGGGTTCGCCTCCGGGGCCGCAGCCGGCTCAGGATCCGGCTGCGTCACGCCAGGGCCTCCCTGCACACCGGTAACCGGCGCTGTCTCTGCCGGGGCTGTATCCACGGGTGCCGTCACATCCGGCACCACAGGCAATGCCACCGGAAGATCGGGGCCTACACGGTAAATGGCCTTGGATGCATTGTAGGTGTCCTTGTTTAGCAGGGTTCTCTCCTGTTCCACGCCGTCCACCGTCACCACCTTCCATAATCTGGATCTGAGTCCTGTATGGGAGGACTGGACCTTGACCCTTGCTCCCGGAGCCAGGGTGTTGTCTACAATGAGCTGAGGCTCGCCCGGACTGGTGCTTCCCAGGGTCTCAGACACGTATTCCACCTTGCGGTTGGCCGGCCTTGTCTCCTTGCCGTATATGGTAAAGGTAAGCTTCCTGCCGGAGGTATACCCTTCCACATAAATAGGGGTACTGTAATTGTTCTGTATCTTAATATCCTTATATGTGCCTGCAATGGCCGCATCCCTGGATGGTTTCACGTAGGTGACAATCATGGAGTGGTTCTGTCTCTGGACAATCTCCACCTCCGCTTCCAGGGAAGCATTATACAGAGTGGTAGCCAGCTGGCACACGCCTCCTCCGATACTGTCCACTACCTGGCCATTCTCATAAGCCGCCGCTGTCTTATACCCGTTGGCTGTGGTAAAAGGCTGCAGGCATTCATAGCCTGACAGGACATCCCCCGGCATGAGCACATGGCCGTTAATCTTAGCCGCGCCTACTGCCAGGTTGGTGGAGCGGGCTGCGCCGCTGCTGCTGAAATCAGTTGTATATGTGCCCAGCACATCCTGTATGGTGGCCAGGGCTTCACTGGTAATGGCCGGCTGTTCCTCTGTTACCTGGGCCGTTACCTCTATAGGCTGGTCCAGACCGGCTTCCAGCGCCTCATTAAGGGCTGCCTCCGTTCCCGCCACGTCAACCACGCGTCCGGGCACAGAGTCTGTAATGACAAACTGTCCGTTTTCTCTGGTTATAGATGCATTCTGGGGCTCCGCCGTGATTCCCTGGCACTGTGTATCCACAAAGGCCTTCACCTTAGCGGAATCCACCTCTGTCTCCAGTTCAATGTCCACGGGCGCCGCCGCCAGATCTTTTTCAATCATGTACTGTTTAATCAGGCTGCCGCCGGCATACTGGCTGGCCGCCTCGTCAATTGCGTCTGTGTTAATCCAGTGAAAGCCCAGCTCCCCTGCCGTCGTGGCAACATCCTGTCCATCCACGATAAGGGTCACTGACTGGGCCGCCAGGCCGTCCACATATTCCTGGACCGCCGCCTTCGCCTCATCAGCCGTCATTCCGGCCAGGCTCTGGCTGCCTGCGGTTATCCCGGCCGGCAGCACAGGCGCCGCCCAGGCAATCACTGGAAATGCCGCAAGCAGCGCCATACTGATGGCCGCTGTCAGGCCGGCATTTCCTATACGATTTCTCATAAATTCTCCTCTTCCAAACTGTAATGCGATTAATACATAAGCGCGCTTAAGGCCATAGGAACAATCATAGCCAACACTAATACAACAACAATGATGGTGGAAATGATTTTCTTGGTCCTTGGATCTCTCATATTAAGCATTGTACATTCACCTCTTTTAATAATATGCCTCAGAATCTCTTCTTTAGTCTTTCTGTTCTCCGGATATTCTTCTGGTCATCCGTCCGTACTGGGAGATAATATTGTCAATCATCCGCGACACCTCACTGCGGCTCATGGCGTCTATCTGCACAGTTACGTCTATTCTATGACATTTTAACAAATCGTGCAAGTATTCTTTTTGCCTTTTTGTGGGCGGCTGCTCTCTTTTTTGCCTTATAAATCAAGGGTTTTGCCGCAAAAGCCTCCGGATGCTCCCCGCCATGGTGGGCCATCATCACCTGATACAGTCCATGGGCTGCCTCCGCGTCCGCCTGGGCCCGGTGGGCCGCGGACTGGGAAACCTCATAAAAGGAGCAGGCGCAGGTCAGATTCCGTTTCACATCCGCGGGCATAAACAGCCGGCAGATGCCAAGGGTATCAATCCCCTCCCGCTCAAAATCCAGCCCGCTGTTCACCGCCGCCCGTTTCAGGAAAGCATAATCAAACAATATATTATGCCCCAGCAAGGGCAGATTCCCGCAGAACCGGACCACATCCCCAATAATATCCTCAATCACAGGAGCATCCTTCACCATATCATCCGTAATCCCCGTAAGCTCCCTAATCCGATCCCCCAGCTGCCGCATAGGATTCACCAGCGTGACAAGCCTCTCCTCCACCCGGCCGTCCACCACCCTCAAAGCAGCGATCTCCGTAATCTTCTCCAGCCTGGCATCCAACCCCGTAGTCTCCAGGTCCAGGGCTATGTATGAATTCGTCATATCTTCCTCTTTCCAATAAAAAATCAAACCGCAAACCACATAAAGCCGTATCTTAAAACAATCCTCACATTCATGACCCATTCTACTACACTTACAAAGGAAATGGAACTGGAAATAATAGAATACAAAGAAAATACTAGATTGTAATGAAAATAATAACCTATCAAAAAAACATCCAATCCCCAACTCTCCTTCTTACGGCTGGAGGACAC
>JAJQEA010000172.1 GCA_021201905.1 Clostridia bacterium | reverse complement strand
CTACTTCTGTCAAATCCCCCACAATGCCGGTGACAGAGCCAGCCCCGAGGGAACTGACGCTTCCGGAGATAGGCAAAGTGATTTCCGATTTTGCACAGGCGGCGCAGAGGGCAGAAAAAGCAGGATTTGATGGGGTGGAAATACATTCGGCCCACGGATATTTACTCAATCAATTTTTTTCGCCGTTGACAAACAGGCGCAGGGATGAATATAGCGGAGCTTCCCTGGGCGGAAGAATAAGATTTCACCTGGAAATTATCAGGGCGATTCGGTCTGCTGTTGGAAATGACTACCCTGTGGCCTTACGGCTTGGTGCGTGTGATTATATGGACGGCGGTACCACGATTGATGACAGTATCTTTGCAGCAAAGGAATTTGAAGACGCAGGAGTTGACTTGCTGGACATATCGGGAGGTTTTTGCGGTTATATCCATCCTTCTGTCAAGGAGCAGGGCTATTTTAGTGAAATAACAGAGGAACTTAAAAAACATATCAAAATCCCTGTTATCTTAACAGGCGGAATAGTTGACGCAGCCGCAGCCGAAACACTGTTGGCGGAACACAAGGCTGACTTAATCGGAGTCGGCAGAGCCATACTAAAGGATCCTGAATGGGCAAAAAGAGCGATCCTGTTTGAGGGAAGATAAAACTCTACCGCTTTGTTCCGCCTTATGCTGCTTTGTCCTGCCTTTGCCTGCTTGTGCCATCCACAGCCGCCATTTACGCCACCAGTTCAATCACGTTTCCCTCCGGGTCAAAGACGCTGCTGCTGTAATACTCCATCCCATAAAAACCCGGCTCATATATTACATCGTAACCCTCCAGTATCAGCCGGCCGGTGAGTTCGTTGACACGTTTTCTGCTGCCGACTGTGAATGTCAGCCGGACCGCGTAAGCAGGGCGGGCCTGTAGGGCGGCGGTCATGGCCGATGAGTGGCAGGCCAGGGCATATGAGACATCAGAAATAACAGGCCGTTCCGGTATGAGCCTGATTTTCACCCCGCCCTGAAAGGACAGGCTGTAGACGCGGCTGCGCGACGCGCGGTCCGCGGCACAGGCGTGCCCTTCCCCTTCCGGACCAGTGCTGTCAACCGGATGGGATTCATCCACGACCGCACCTAAATATTTCACATAAAAATTCTTCATTTTCTCCGGTTCTGCCGCATGGATAGCAATATAAGTTAATTTCATCTCCATAATCACTCCTTTGGAACAGAATTTCTTGCATATGTCCTTTTTTTTCATTATAATGGAATTATAGAGATATTTGTATTAATATAACGGCGAAAAATAACAGAATCCTGTCTTTTTTCTCGAAGGAGGTGTTTCTGTGCAGTTGAATTATCTGGAAGTAAATGGAAATTTAGAGGAGGTTACCTGTCACGGCACGCCTGCATTTCCCATGGAGGCGTATCTGGACGATCTGGATTTGTACCCAAACAGGGGGATTCCCTGGCATTGGCATAAGGAATTGGAACTTGTCTATGTTCTGAACGGGACCATCGAGTTCCAGACAGGGGTATGTTCCTATGTAATTTCCAGCGGACAGGGTGGGCTTCTGCCTCCTAATATGCTGCATATGGTCACTCCCTACCACCAGCAGCACGGCAGTGCCTACTGCGCTGTGCTGGCAGATCCCTATCTGCTTCACGGCCTTTCGGGCGGTTTGGTAGAGACGCAGTACGCTTCCTTTATTGCTGGGGCGGATGTGGATTTTTTTCTGCTGGACAATTCCTGTCCATGGCATAAGGTGGCATTGTCCTGCATCCATGACATGTATCTGTGTGACTGCATACGACCTCCGGGGTACCTGTGGCGCCTTCAAATTCTGCTTCAGCAGATGGGACTTACACTGTACGAAAACCTGGACTTAAAACAGGAAAAACAGACCTCCCTTTCCGATGTCCCCTACAGCCGGGTCCGATCCTGCCTGAAGTTTATCCACCAGGAGTATGCGGGGAAAATCCGGCTGGAGGATATCGCGAGGGCAGCCAGTGTCAGCACCAGTGAGTGCTGCAGGGATTTTAAGGAGGTACTGGGACAATCCCCGGTGGACTATCTTATTTCCTACCGGGTGCGCATGGGAGAATACCTGCTGACCCACACGGACAAGAGTATCCTTGAGATTGCATTGGCAGCCGGATTTTCGGGCAGCAGCCATTTTTCCAACACCTTTACCAGGTATATGGGATGCGCGCCTCTTCATTACCGGAAGAGGGAACGCATGCAGCACCGTTCTGATACGGGACAATAAGACGGGATGGGGTGGAAAACCTATATGGTATTCAAGGAAGCGGCGGATGCTGCCAGGGTCACCGCGCAATATACTAAAATCAGAGCCATGGCCAGATGAAAGAACCGGGAATGCCGTGCCAGAAAACGCTGCAATATCCTGCCTGCACAGGCCCAGGTCAGGACTCCGGCCATGCCTATGGATGTTATGCAGAGAGCATGAAACAGCAGTGAAGGTCGGCTCCGGATGGCAGCACATAGCCTGTGTAAATGGTGATGGCGTACAGAATGATTTTGAAATTTGCAAATTCCAGAAATACGCCCTCCCAAAAGGACATCTGTCTGCCCCGCCTTCCTCATACGTGCTGCGGGCCACATGTACAGCCAGCCACACTATGTAGGCAGCGCCCACATACCTGAGGAGTCCGGACAGGGCTGGTATGTATTTGGACAGCTCATAGCAGAACAGGGCGCACAGAACCATTACACACAGAAATCCGGCGATAATCCCGAAGAGAACGTGCCGGCCTTTGCGCCATCCGTTTTGGCTGACCGCATGAAGGGCCACGATGTTATTGAGACCAGGGGGAAAGGCAGTGACCAGGGAATATGGCAGATAGGTTAGAACGATTGAAAAAAGCATTGCATGTATCCTCCTTTTTCGTTATAATACCCGTAAATAATGATTTAATCAAATTAAAACTTTTGATATTATATTTCAATTTTATTGAAGTATGTGACGAGATATGGAGGAGGGCATAAGCTTGGATTTGAAATATCTGCACACATTCCGTACAATTATAGATGAGGGAAGCTTTTCAAAAGCAGCAAAGAAGCTGAATTATACCCAGTCCACCATCACCTTCCAGATTGGCCAGCTGGAACAGGAGCTGTCTGCCCGTCTTTTTGAAAAAATCGGCAGGCGCATGGTTCTGACCAAGGCGGGAGAGCACCTGATACCTTATGTGGATGAGGTGTTGGATTCAGTGAAAAAGCTTCACTGTTTTGAGCAGGATTTAATGGCGTGCCAGGGAGAGCTCTTCATGGGTGTGGGAGAGACGCTTTTGTGCTACAAACTGCCTTCCATCTTAAAGGAATTTCACCGGCAGGCGCCGAAGGCGCGCCTTTTTATCCGTTCCATGAACTGCTATGAAATCAGGGATGAGCTTCTGAAGGGAACGCTGGATCTGGGGTTGTTTTATGAAAATGTAGGTGGTTTCGGCACAGGACTCAACATCAGGTCCATGGGGGAATTCCCTGTTGTGCTGGTCGCCTCGCCCCGGGTTAAGAAAGCATTTCCGGACTTTAGGACACCGGACAGGGAGATTCCGCTCCCCTTTGTCATCAATGAGCCCAACTGTATTTTCAGGCAGATGTTTGAATCGTATTTACGGGAGAAATCCATCCGTCTGGACCATACCATCGAGCTGTGGAGCATTCCCACCATAAAAAACCTGGTAAAGAATGACATGGGTATTTCCTTCCTGCCTGAATTTACAGTGAGGGAGGAGCTGGAACGGGGAGAACTGGAGGTGATCAGGACGGATATGGGGCATCCGTCCATCTCTGCCGTGTGCGCCTGCCATAAGAATAAGTGGGTCAGCCCATTGATGCGTTTGTTTATGGATTTGTGTAATATATTGGTATAATATACGGAAAAGCCGGTTTAATAAGGAGATGGAGCTGAGAATGAAAATGATAAGCCTGTTTACCGCACTTGCGGTCATGATTGGATTGTTTGCCAATGCCGGACGAAAATTGTTCCAATGCCTGGGACCTCTTTTTCCGAACATAGGACCCCTGGCCTATGGAATCGCCTACGGCCTGGCGGTTACCGGGATTCTGGGCGCCTTTATTGTGAGCCGTGTTCCCAACACTGGCGCCCTGGCGCCTGTCTTTTACGTCTGCCACTATCTTCTCGGCTTCCTCGTCTACATGGTGATGCTTGTTAATCTTGCGGGACTGCTTTTGTTCCTGGGAGGACTGTTTCGCCTGCTTCCGGCGCCCCTGCCGAGCAGGGCCGGTATCGCGGCGGGAGCCATACCGCTGTTTCTTTCGGCTGCCCTGTCCGTGTATGGGGCTGTACATGGGGCAGTGATACAGATAAAACCCTACGAAATCCAGATTGGCAGCCGGACGGAGGAAGCGCCTTTCCGTATGGCCCTGTTAAGCGACCTGCATCTGGGGTATGTCGTAGGCGGACATCATCTTGAAAAGGTGGTTGACGCGGTAAACTCCACCAAGCCGGATTTGGTCTGTATCGCCGGAGATATATTTGACGGGGATGCCACCGCACTGTCCGATCCGTCGGCTCTAAAGTACCTGCTTCTGAAAATAGA
>JAJQEA010000020.1 GCA_021201905.1 Clostridia bacterium | reverse complement strand
GGATACGGAAAGGGCAAAGATAGCCAGGGTTCCCCCAATCAGCTCCAGACCGTTTATATAACCGAATTCCGTGGTGGTTCCGATGATAACGCCGATGGCTGTCACCATAAGATACAGCCACACCTGGGCGGGCACCGCCGGAATCAGCGTTCCCAAAAAGTCGCCCATATGGAAACCAAAAGCCACAATCACAAGGCCCACGCCCAGAATCAGGAACAGATCCAGAGAAGTCGGAATCTGCTTTTCCCTCTTTGTCTCATCAAGCCTGGAAGCAATTACATCAATTTCCTCCGGTTTTCCGCCTGTCCATTTGTTAAACCTGGCTGCAAAGGGAACCATGACAATCAATATGGTCATCCAGGGGCGAAATATCAGGTTAATCAGCAGCAGCACATTGGCCAGGTTCTCATCGCTGAGCCCCACTGCCCCGGCAACCGCGTATAAATTTTCAATGCCTCCCGTAAAGCTGGCCGTCCATGTGCCAAAGGACTGGGGAATCTGCTGCAGTCCCAGAGGACCGGCAAAGCACTTATATACCACCACCATGCCGATGCAGATACTCAGCGTGGTGCACAGGAATACCGCCAGCAGCTTGGGGCCTATCTTTACCATCTTTTTGAAATCACACTGTACCGCGATACAGAATACCATGAAGGGAACCATGTACTCCAGGATATTGCTTCTCATGGAGCTGACCGCCTTATTGCTGAAAGACCATACGCCAAAGGTGTTGCAGCACACAACAATCAGGAATACAATGATGACCGGCGGCAGAAACTTATAAATCTTTAAGGGGTACTTCTTTACAATCCAGAATACAAATGCGTTAATTGCCAATAATGCTGCTACAAAACTCAATCCTGATGTTACTAACATACGCTTCCCTCCTGCGATTCATAATGATGTACGGCCAAACAGCTCTCCCCTTGCATATATTTTAATATTAAAACTGTTTAACCTTTAAACTATTTACAATAAGAAGTATACTATATTTTTCGCCATATTTCAACATATTTTTATGCAATTTTATACCAAAACGCAAACAAGTCCCATTTTCATTCGGTCATATTATATATAACACGTTTTTTCCCGCCGCTGTCTCCTCATTTCCCTGGCAGTCCCCTGTTTTGCGGCAGTCATCAGTCTGGCAGAAAGCCGGCCCGTTATCCTGCGTGAATACGGCGCAGTGAATATGGCAGTGAATACGGCGCAGTGAATATGTCTTGAAATTGGGTTGAAATCTTTCCTGTTTTTCCTTATACTAATAGAAGTACAGTTTTATCATTAAATAGCCGGGGGAATTATGGAAAAAAAGAATCGAATCCAGGAAACCATATCATTAATCATGAAATATAACCATCAGATGTACGAATACGGCAAGGACTTCCGCAGCTACGGTACCGATAAGATGCTCCGTGTGGACCAAATGTCCATCATCAACCTGATTGGCGACAATCCCAAGTGCAATCTGAAGCTCATAGCCCAGTCCACTGATTCCAACATCTCCACTGTATCCCTTCAGGTGGCGCGCCTTGTGAAGCTGGGCCTGCTGGAAAAGCACCGCTCCAGCATGAACCAGAGGGAAATCGTCCTGAATCTCAGCGACGAGGGCATGAAGGCCTATGAGTTCCACAAGAAGCTGGACCAGAACTGGTCAGATACCGTGGCGTCCCTGCTCTCCGGATATACGGAGGAGGAGCTGTCAGTCATCACCTCCTTTCTCCACCAGCTGCTGACCGAAAATCCGCTCATGTAGGACGCAGCGGATCATATGATGCAAAACAGGACCCGCCGGCGGCTGCCGTAAGGTCCTGTTTTTAATATTACATATTCTATTTGCGCATGATAATGTCGTCTCTTCCCGGTCCGTTGGATACCATGGAAATAGGTGCTTCAATTTCCTTCTCCACGAATTCAATGTATCTGCGGCAATTCTCCGGAAGATCCTCATACTTTTTAATGCCGCGTATATCGCACTTCCAGCCCGGCAGTCTGGTAAGGACCGGCTTAGCCTTCTCCAGCTTATACGTGGCGGGGAATTCCCTGGTGACCTGTCCGTCAAGCTCATAGCCAACACATACCGGTATCTCATCCAGATATCCCAGCACATCCAGCACGGTAAATGCCACTTCCGTGGTTCCCTGAATCCGGCAGCCGTATCTGGTAGCCACCGCGTCGAACCAGCCCACGCGTCTGGGCCTTCCCGTGGTGGCGCCGAACTCTCCGCCGTCGCCTCCCCGGTTTCTCAGTTCATCCGCCTCATCCCCAAATATCTCGCTGACAAAGGCGCCCGCGCCCACTGCACTGGAATACGCTTTTACAACCGTGGTGATATCCTTAATCTCATAGGGAGGAATGCCTGCGCCGATAGCTCCATAGGCAGCCAGCGTGGAAGAAGACGTAACCATGGGATAAATTCCGTGGTCAGGGTCCTTAAGGGAGCCCAGCTGGCCCTCCAAGAGGATATTCTTTCCCTCCTTGATAGCCTCATGAAGATAAGCGGAGGTATCGCATACATACGGGGCAATCATATCCCGGTAGCTGAGAAGCTCCTTAATGATTTCCTCCGGATCCAGAAGAGGTTTATGGTACAGGTGTTCCAGAAGCACATTTTTCAGCTCGCAAACCCTGTACGCCTTTTCCCTCAGCAGCTCCTGGTCAAAGAGTTCGCTGACCTGGAAACCAATCTTGGCATATTTATCTGAATAAAAGGGAGCAATCCCGGACTTGGTGGAACCAAAGGATTTTCCGGCCAGACGGGCTTCCTCGTAGGTGTCAAACAGCACATGGTACGGCATGAGAATCTGGGCCCTGTCAGAAACCAGGATCCTGGGCTTTGGCACGCCCCGCTCCACCAGCGACTCAACCTCCTGAATCAGATAAGGGATATTGAGAGCCACCCCATTGCCAATGATGCTGGTTGTATGCTGATAAAACACGCCGGATGGAAGAAGGTGAAGGGCAAACTTGCCATAATCATTGATAATGGTGTGGCCCGCATTACTTCCGCCCTGGAAACGGATGATAATGTCAGACTCCTTGGCAAGCATATCCGTAATCTTACCCTTTCCCTCGTCACCCCAGTTAGCACCTACAATTGCTCTGACCATACTAAAATCCTCCTTCGGGTATCTCCCGTTCAATGCTCATTTGCAGTTCATGAAAGGATGGACACGCATTCCTGTGTATCTTATCCTTACCTAATTTACTACAACCTATACCATAAGTAAAGACGTTCTTTATTATGTTCTCCATAAGTATTGCTTATGTCTTTCCTCCGAAGAAGGTCCAAAATCTATCATCTGTCGCCTGCCGCCTGCTCAACCGCCGCCTGATTGCAGGCCATCATATCCAACAGCCTGCGCCCCGGCATGGAAATCAGGCTGGACTCTCCCATCACCACGCACATATGCCTGAGAGGCATCTCCTGTTTGAATTTCAGCCGGAAAACCTCGCCTCTCATTATGGCGCCCTCGGCAAATCCCTCCATGATGCACCCAATCCCCATGTTGCGCCTGGCAAACTGTACAATCATATCGCTGATGGCCAGCTCAAATTCCGGCTTGAGCAGAGTCCCCTGCTGCGCCAGAAAGGCGTCCATAAAGGTTCTGGTGCTTGTATTCTTTTCCAGCGCTATACACGGAAAAGCCTCCAGCTCCTTGTACTCCAGCTCCCGCCCTTCCAATTCCCGGAAGCTGCTGCCCGCTATGAAAACATTGCGTATGGCCTTGACCTGAAACTGCCTGACAGTCCCCCTGCTGGTAAAGGGAGAAGTCACCACCCCAAAATCAATCCTGCCCTCTTCCAGGCTTTTGATGGTTTCCGGGGTAGGCGCATTGGTAACATTCACCTTAATCTTAGGATATTCCCAGTGAAACTGTTCCAGAAAGGGAAGAAGATAAAACTGCAGCGTCATATCGCTGGCCCCAATCCGAACTTCCCCCACATCCATATTCAACATCCGCTCCAGCATCTTCCCGCCTTCCAGCAGATCCTCCACACCAGGCTTTACATAGTGATATAGAAGCTCCCCTTCCCGGGTCAGCTGCACCCCTTTGGACGTACGCAGAAACAGCTTTGTCCCGGCCTCCTTTTCCAACTGCCGCACAGCCTGGCTAACAGCCGGCTGGGAGATACACAGCTCCTGGGCGGCGGCAGTCAGGCTGCCGCAGGCGCATACGTGGTAAAAAACTTTGTAGTATTCAAAGTTCACATTCATCCATAAGTACTCCTTATCGAAAGATAATATGTTCAGAATTAATTGTTATGGATATCATAGCACAAAACAGAGGAATTGTGAATCTGAAACAGCGCCGGCAAACCTCACAGATATACATCCTAAACATTATATCCCAAATGAACCCCTAAAACAAATTTGCTCCTCACAGATGCAGCATCTATGGAGAGCAGTCAAACATACTATATGAACTTACATATACCCAATCACTGAGTATATCACGGCCGGACCATTTTACCAAACATCTGCTCCCATACCCAAAAAAACAGACCAGGAAAATAGCAGGCCGGTGATATGCGCAGAGGAAATCATGAAAATCAATATAATAAAGTATTTGATAATGATTAGGTGGTACCTCCCACAACCTTAACTTGAAACTGGATACTGGCTGTTCCAAGGGATGCTATATTGGGAATAGTGTATGTCAGCGTATTGCTGGTAACCGTTGGTGTCGCAGCAGCGCCATTCACAGTAAATGAACCTGTCACAAATGTTGCGCCCGCCGGAATTGTATCCGCGAACGGCAAGTTTGTCAAAGCATTCAGTCCCACATTCGTCACTGTAACCGTATAAGTTAAGGTATCGCCAATACTGGCGGTAAGCTTGTCTACCGCTTTGAGCAGCGTTGGCGCGAGAAGCAAAACCGTTGAAACAGCGTTGCTGTTGATAGGATTACCGCCATATGTTACACTGGCAGTATTATCAAGCTTATTTATCAGAGCCACGTTTCCTCACCCCGCTTATTATGATTTTAATACATCATATGTAAGCGGGAACAGAGTGTTCCTAATATATATCAGACATTAATCTGCGCCGTCACCCCAAGCTCTCCCGCGTTTTCCTCAAGCAGCGGCCGAATGACCTCCTCCAGGAATTCCTCCACCTGCTTTGGTGAACGTCCCACATACCGGGAGGGATCCATGGTCTGTTTCAATTCATCCAGGGAAAGATTAAAGGCCGGGTCAGCTGCAATCAGCTCCAGGAGGTTGTTATCCAGGCCCTTTTCCTTCACGTTCTTTCCCGCCTCCATGGACAGCTCGCGAATCCGCTCATGGAGCTCCTGGCGGTCGCCTCCCGCCTTTACCGCGTCCATCATGATATTCTCTGTGGCCATGAAGGGAAGCTCTGCCATCAGGTGCTTTTCAATGACCTTTGGATATACCACCAGGCCGTCCACCACGTTCAGGTACAGGTCCAGGATGCCGTCCACTGCCAGGAAGCCTTCCGGCACGGACAGTCTCTTGTTGGCGGAGTCATCCAGGGTCCTCTCAAACCACTGGGTGGACGCCACCAGCATGGGGTTCATCATATCGCTCATCACATAATTGGCCAGGGAGGCAATGCGCTCGCTGCGCATGGGGTTCCTCTTATAGGCCATGGCGGATGAACCGATTTGCTTCTTCTCAAAGGGCTCCTCCACTTCCTTCAGATGCTGGAGGAGACGGATATCATTGGAAAACTTGTGGGCGCTCTGGGCAATGCCTGCCAGGACGCTTATGACACGGCTGTCCACCTTCCGTGAATAGGTCTGGCCGGATACCGGATAGCAGCCCTCAAATCCCATCTTCTCCGCAATCCTTGCATCCAGACGGCGGCATTTCTCATGGTCCCCGTCAAAAAGCTCCAGGAAGCTGGCCTGGGTGCCGGTGGTTCCCTTGGAACCCAGAAGGCGCATGGAGCCGATCAGGTAATCCAGATCATCCAGATCCAGCTTAAGCTCCATCATCCACAGGGTGGCGCGCTTACCAACCGTGGTTGGCTGGGCCGGCTGGAAGTGGGTAAAGGCAAGGGTGGGAAGGTCCTTGTATGTTTCAGCAAATCCGGACAGCTTTGCCAGCACGTTGAGCAGTTTCTTCCTCACCAGCTTCAGGGCCTCGGTCATGATAATAATGTCCGTATTATCTCCCACATAACAGGAGGTGGCACCCAGATGGATGATTCCCTTTGCCTTAGGGCACTGCACGCCGTAAGCATAGACATGGCTCATGACATCATGGCGGACTTCCTTCTCCCTGGCCTTAGCCACATCATAATTGATTTCCTCTGCATGGGCCTTCAGTTCCTCAATCTGCTCATCCGTGATGGAAAGCCCCAGCTCCTTCTCTGTCTCAGCCAGCGCAATCCAGAGCTTTCTCCAGGTACAAAACTTCATGTCAGGTGAAAAGATGTACTGCATCTCCCTGCTGGCATAGCGCTCAGAAAGAGGGCTTACATATCTGTCATGGTCACTCATGTCATATCCTCCGTATTCATTGATTTCATGTTTCGTTGATTTCATGTTTTCTATCATATCATATACAATAACTTTTTAAAATGCCCGCAGCCTATTTCTCATAGCTTCCCCGGATGTCCTGGAAGGGCGGATCCATGGGGTAATCCCCTGTAAAGCACGCGGTGCAGACAGGCCTTTCAGATGCCATCTGCGGCAGCCGCTCCCGCCTTAAAAAGGAAAGGGTGTCCGCCCCGATGATTTCCCTCACTTCATCCACGGTCCTTCCATGGGCAATGAGCTGGTCCTCCGATGGAATGTCCGTGCCAAAATAGCAGGGATGTAAAAATGGCGGCGCGCTGATTCTCACATGGACCTCCCTGGCGCCTGCGTCCCGCAGCATCTTCACAATCAGGGCGCTGGTGGTTCCCCTGACAATGGAGTCGTCAATCATGATGACCCTTTTTTCGGCCACAGCCTCCTTTAGCACATTGAGCTTGATTCGCACCGCAGATTCCCTGCTGCTCTGCTTTGGTTTGATGAAGGTCCTTCCCACGTAGGAATTCTTCACAAAAGCGGTTCCGTATGGAATCCCGGATTCCATGGCATAGCCCAGGGCCGCCGCGTTGCCTGATTCCGGTACGCCCACCACCAGGTTTGCCTCCGCCGGTGAATCCAGGGCCAGGAACCGGCCGGCCTGAATCCTGGCCTTGTATACGCTCCCTCCGTCAAAACCACTGTCCGGTCTGGCAAAATAAATATACTCAAAGATACATCTGGCTTCCCCGGAAGGGTCAGAAAGGCACATCTCCTTATCGGAGGATATGCCCTCCGCCGTGATGGTCACGATTTCCCCGGGCTCCACATCCCGGACAAACTCAGCCCCTATGGTCTCCAGGGCGCATGTCTCTGACGCCAGGATATAGGCGTTATCCCGCTTCCCGATACACAGAGGCTTGAAGCCCATGGGGTCTCTCGCTCCAATCAGCTTGCGGGGACTCATGATTACCAGGGAATAGGCGCCCTTCAGCTTCTTCATGGCTGCGGCCACCGCGCTCTCCACATTGGAGGTATGGATCCTGGCCCTGGCTATGTGGTATGCAATGACCTCCGAGTCAATGGTCGTCTGGAAAATAGCCCCTGTGTACTCCAGCTCATGGCGCAGCTCAGGCGCGTTGACCAGGTTGCCGTTGTGGGCCAGGCCCAGGGTTCCTTTTACATAATTGAGCACCAAAGGCTGTGCGTTTTCCCGGGTACTGCTGCCGGCCGTGGAATACCGCACATGGCCCACGCCGATATTGCCCTTCAGGCCCTCCAGCACCTCCGGTGTAAATACCTCGTTGCAAAGGCCCATCCCCTTATGGGCCGCCACCTTCCCCTTGGGTCCTTTTGTGTCGCTCACCGCTATACCGCAGCTTTCCTGTCCCCGGTGCTGCAGGGCAAAAAGCCCGTAGTATATGGTCGAAGCCACGTCGTTCCCATCAAAATCATACATCCCAAAAACCCCGCACTCCTCACGCAGTTTATCTGCCCCAATATCAAAATCCATCAGGTTCTGATCCATGAAGTCATGTCCTTTCTGTGTGTCAGGCTGCCAGTTTCATACCGCGCTGCACCATAGCAATACGGCACTGATTCCATTTTCCCTTCTCTAAAGAAGGGAACGCCCGGGTAATCATGCCCAGGCGTTGTATCTTAATTGGTCCGCGTCAAACCTTCTGGTCCTGCTTACTGGATGCCCAGTCTACGGAATACTTCTTCGTATGCATCCTCTACATTGCCCAGATCTCTTCTGAATCTGTCCTTATCCAGCTTCTCATGGGTATCCTTATCCCAGAGACGGCATGTATCAGGAGAAATCTCATCAGCCAGGATAACCGTGCCGTGATAACGGCCGAACTCAATCTTGAAATCAATCAGGTCGATGTTCAGTCCGTCAAAATATTCCTGAAGCACTTCGTTTACCTTAAACGCATACTCCGTGATATGGTCGATCTCCTCCTGGGTGGCAAGTCCCAGCGCCAGTGCGTAATAGCTGTTGATAAACGGGTCGCCCAGGTCGTCGTTCTTATAGCTGAATTCCAGGGTCGGGCATTTGAACTTGATGCCTTCCTCCATTCCCATCTTCTTGGCAAAGCTGCCTGCGGAGAAATTGCGGATGATTACCTCCAGGGGTACAATCTCCACTTTCTTCACAGCGGTTTCCCTGTCATTTAATTCTTCTACCAGGTGGGTAGGCACACCCTTCTCCTCCAGCTTCTTGAAAATGAAGTTGGTCATACGGTTGTTGATGGCGCCCTTTCCAACAATGGTTCCCTTTTTTCAGACCATTGAATGCGGTTGCATCATCCTTGTAGGACACGATTAACACATCCGGGTCCTCCGTTGTGTAAACCTTCTTAGCCTTTCCTTCGTAGAGCATCTCTTTCTTTTCCATGGGTATCCACCTGTCCTTTTCTAATATTCGTATGGTTGCGATATAGATTTATAAGCTGACGCTATAAAAGAATACCATTTCAGAAGAAATTATAATACACAATGTCTTTGAATACAAGCGCGGCAATCATTAAAATTCCTAATGAATGTCCTCCGCCCCGCTAATCACTCCCTGAATTGCCGGCCCTTTCACGGCCCTCATACCCTTCCTCCACCTGGAAAATGTGGATTTTCCTTTCATCCAGGCGGATGGTAAAACCCCGCTTCACCGATGTCATCACATCCCGGTCTGGTTCCCCGGCCGGACCGCTCTCCTCAATCCGTACCATATGGGGGATCTGATCCCGGACCCAGCGGACAATGTCCCTTCCCGTTCCCGCCCAGGCCATGGTGCCTGCGGCCATGAAAAGCAGGGCGCCTCTGACCCATCGTCTCCTGCGCCTGACAGACTGACATCGCTCCTTCCAGGATTTCACCGCCTTACGGCGCATCCTTCTCAATCCCTTCTTCCTCTGCCCAGGTCTGATTATGTATCCCAATCCATCTCCTTCCCCGTTTGTCCATGAACTGATTATAATCCTTTGCAGGAAGCTCTTCAAGAGGCATCTTCTGGTTTTTACACAGATAGACCCTCTCCAGCCGTCCCCGGCATAGAAAGGGTCTATATTGAGGCCCGGACAGCAATTTACTATCTGGACTCGGTTGTATTGTTGGCGCCGCTCTCATTGACTGTGCCGGATTCGCCTGTGATATCGTCCACGCCGTCCTTAACGTCATGTGCGCCCTTCTCCACGTCATTCATAATTCCGTCAATGATGCCGCCGTCCCCTTCCGTATCCATGGAAGATGTCTCCATCCCTGTGGTTTCCTGGGATGAGGTACTGGTGGATGTGGCTGCTGAGGATGAATTCTGGCTGGCGCCTGTTGAGGACTGTGTATTGGAGTTATTGCTTCCACAGGCTGTAACAGACATAACCATGATGAGCAGCAGCATTGCAAATATTGCAGGTCTGATTTTTTTCATAATGACATTCTCCTTTCGTTTTCTACCTATATTATGTGCGTTAGGAGAATGGATTATGGTGGAACATCCTGCCTTTTCTGGAAATTATTGTTATAATCCCACCACGTCCGTCATGGAATACATGCCCGGCTCCTTACCGGCCAGGAATTTGGCTGCCTCCAGGGCGCCTTTTGCGAAAATGGCCTTGGAATACGCCGTGTGGCTGAAGGTGACCACCTCGTCCTTGCCCGCAAATATCACGTCGTGTTCACCCACGATGGAACCGCCTCTGACGGAGGAGATTCCGATTTCCTTGGGATTTCTCTTTTCCCGTCTGGTGCTTCTGTCACAGGTATAGGCGTACTGCCCGTCCATGGCCTGGTTCATGGAATCCGCCAGGGCCAGGGCTGTGCCACTGGGCGCATCCACCTTCTGGTTGTGGTGCTTTTCCACGATTTCTATGTCAAAGCCGGATCCTGCCAGTACCCTGGCCGCGTCACTCACCAGCTTGAGCAGCAGGTTGACTCCCAAGGACATGTTGGCGGAGCGCAGGACAGCCGTCTTTTCGCTGGCCTTTTCCACCGCACTGAGCTGCTCCTTGGAGAGCCCTGTGGTACAGAGGACCACGGGAACCTGCTCTCTGCAGCTGTAGGCCAGAAGCCCGTCCACTGCCTTTGGGGATGCGAAATCCACAATCACATCCGCCTCCACGCTGCACTGGTCCAGGGAGGGGAACACGGGATATCCCAAATCCGTTCCCTCCCGCACATCGATGCCAGCCACAATCTGTATCTCTTTGTCTTCTGCCGCCAGTCCTGTGATTACATGGCCCATGGCCCCGCAGCAGCCGTGCATTATCATCTTTACCATTGGTATACCGTCCTTTCCCAAAACCTTCCCTACAGGATGCCGTAATCTGCCATGGCCTTCTTAAGCTTCTCCTGATTCTGGGGCTCCATCTCCGTCAAAGGCATGCGTAACGGTCCCACGCCCTTGCCCATCATGTTCATGGCAGCCTTGACAGGAATGGGGTTTACCTCGCTAAAGAGCTCTGTAATCAGCGGTATGGCCTTTAGCTGGAGGCTGGTGCTGGTTGTTACATCCCCTGCAAAGTAGGAAGCGCAGATGTCATGGGTCTGGCGCGGAGCCACATTGGACAGCACGGAGATAACGCCCTTGCCTCCCAGGGAGAGAAGGGGCACAATCTGGTCATCGTTTCCTGAGTACAAATCCACCTTGCCGTCAGACAGGCTCATAAGAGTGGCAATGGCTGAGAAGTTGCCGCTGGCCTCCTTAACCCCCACAATATTATCCACATTCTTACACAGGGCCGCAATGGTCTCAGGCTTGATGGCGACGCCTGTCCTGCCAGGAATATTGTAGAGGATAACGGGAATCTTCACTGCGTCCGCCACAGCCGTAAAATGAGCCATAAGTCCCTTCTGGGTAGCCTTGTTATAATATGGGGACACCAGAAGAAGTCCATCCGCCCCTCTCTTCTCTGCCTCCGCGGAGAGATAGACGGCTGTCTCCGTACAGTTTGAGCCGGTCCCTGCAACCACAGGAATCCGTTTCTTTGTCACCCTGCAGATGTACTCAATCACATCCAGATGCTCCTCATGGGTCATGGTGGAGGCTTCGCCTGTGGTACCGCAGGCAATGATGGCGTCCGTGCCGCCCCCAATCTGCTCTTCTACGATCTCCTCCAGTTTTTCGTAATTCACTTCACCGTTTTCCTTAAACGGGGTCACCAGTGCTACACCTGCTCCTTCAAAAAGTGCCATACTCTATTCTCTCCTTTTTTCCTGATTCAATCACAGTGTGCTTTTCCCCATAGAAAATGAAACCCGGACGTACTTTCCTTGGAAACAAAAAAGAGCTGAGGTAAATGTCAGCCCTTCCATATACGTATGATTCCAGTGTCTAATCCACGTTCTTTGGTAGCTCTCCATCCACCCGGATGACAGTCATACGGCTCTTAACCATATGCCCAGAGGGGGCGTGAACAAGGAACGCTTCCTCTTCGGCGTTTCTCCCTTTCCCTAAGCCATCGTCTGTGCCTGCCACATCCGGCTTATCTACTCATGATTAACGCAACCTCTACTCTATGATTGTTGGTATTATATTATCACCCTGCCAACAGTCTGTCAACAGGAAATCACTCATATCTTGTCTGAATCCTTGTGACCTCATCCACATGGCCGTTCAGGCACTCCAGATATATGGTCCCTGTGAGGATCAGCTGTATCTGCGCATTCCTGGCCTGGGCTATGATGGCGCACAGCTCCTCGCCCGATATCACTCCCTCGTCCAGGATCCCCAGAATCTCATCCAGGATAAGCACATCACACTCCCCTGTCACCAGAACCTTCCTGGCAAAATTCAGGCCGTTCAGGATACAGATTCTCGCCTCCGCCTTCTCCTCCTCCGTCAGCCGGTCAAAGAAAACAGGTGTCTTCTCAAATCTGAAAATTTTAAATTCCGGTTCCAGACGCTGTATGATTTCCATGTTATCTGCATCCAGGGCGCCCTTAAGGAACTGTACCATATAGACACACTTTCCCTTGGTCAGCGCGGTGATTCCCCTGCCAATGGCACTGGTGGTCTTACCGCGTCCCGGTCCACAGATAACCTGTATCATGCTCTCTTTCATCATCTTGCACCTCATGCTTTACTTGCTTTTTCTTAAGAACAATTGGACTTGCTCATAATAGCACAGTTTAGACAATATTGCAAATATTTCTTACATTTTCCGAAAGATATTCAAAAGGAATCGTCAGATGACAGCGTCTGAAGCCTCTTCTGTTCAAGCCTCGTCACATTCCAGCTTGCTGATGGAAACCTCATATGCGATGCGCTTCTCGCACTCTGTCTCGCTGAGCTTCTTGGTGTACTCGCGGCTCTGCACGCGGCCCCAAACCCTCACCCTGGTGCCCACCTCGAAGCTGGAAGCAAAGCGCGCGTTGCGTCCCCAGCTGATGCAGGGTATGTAATCTGATTTGCCGTAGGGACGGTTCACAGCCAGAAGAATATCTGCGATTTCCCGTCCAAGAGGAGTTTTTCTGTAAATAGGCGGCTTGCAGATATAGCCGTCCAGGAATATCTGATTGGTCTTGGTGTAATCCGTGAATTCCTCAATGAAATGGATTTCCCTCACAAAGATGGACGGCATCAGCCGGTTCTTGATTCCCTCATGCCGGTTGTAGGAACGGAACTGGCCTATGGATTCCACGGTGCAGCCTGAATAGTCTTTATGTACGTCTATGAGGCGCTCGGATATCATCAGGGGAATGATGTCCGCCTGCTCGCTGAGCCAGTTGACAGCCACATCCACCATATAAAATCCTTCTCCGAAGACTTCATGGCTGAAGGTAAATCCCGACACGATTTCTCCGATGACGCTTACCCTGTTGTTTTCAATCATTTTTTCTGACATAGTACATCTCCTCTTCGCTTCTAAAATATTTCTCATTCTGCCGTTTTACTTGTTTCATCCTTTTATTCTCTTGCTTTTGTACGGCACATTGATAGTTTATGAGGGAAAATGCCATAATGGAACAAAAAATAAGGCGAATCCCGCCAGAATCGTTCGACAGGATTCGCCATTTCGCTTACAAAATGTCGATTTTTATCTATTTGTTCTTGAAAGAAGCCCTTTTTCTCAGGGTTGGGTCCAGAATCTTCTTGCGGATGCGCAGGCTCTCCGGAGTCACCTCCAGAAGCTCATCCGTGTCAATGAAGTCCAGGGCCTGCTCCAGGCTCATAATTTTAGGCGGTGTCAGCTTCAGCGCCTCGTCAGCACTGGAGGAACGTGTGTTGGTCAGCTTCTTTGTCTTGCAGACATTGATTTCAATGTCCTCCGCCTTGGGGCTCTGGCCCACTACCATGCCGGAGTACACCTTGACGCCCGGTCCTATGAACAGGGTGCCTCTTTCCTGGGCATTAAAAAGACCGTAGGTAATGGCCTCGCCTGCCTCAAAGGCAATAAGGGAGCCGGTCTGGCGGTAGAACAAATCGCCCTTGTACTCTGCGTAGCCGTCGAAAATGGTATTCAGGATGCCATTTCCCTTTGTATCCGTCATAAAGTCACCGCGGTAGCCGATGAGTCCTCTGGACGGAATGGAGAATTCCAGCCTGGAATAACCGCCTGCCGCCTGGCTCATGCCCTGAAGGGCGCCCTTGCGGCTGGTCAGCTTCTGGATGACCACGCCTGTGTATTCCTCAGGCACATCCACGTAAGCCAGCTCCATAGGCTCCAGCTTGCGGTTTCTCTCATCGTATTTGTAGAGCACCTCCGCCTTGCTGACAGCAAACTCAAAGCCCTCGCGGCGCATGTTTTCAATCAGAACCGACAGGTGCAGCTCACCGCGGCCGGACACCTTGAAGCAGTCCGCGGAATCCGTCTCCTCCACCCGCAGGCTTACATCCGTGTTCAGCTCCCGAAACAGACGGTCGCACAGATGGCGGGAGGTGATATATTTACCCTCCTGGCCTGCCAGAGGGCTGTCATTTACCATGAAATACATGGCAATGGTGGGCTCGGATATCTTCTGAAAGGGAATGGACTCCGGATTATTCGGGGTACAGATGGTATCGCCGATATGGATATCCGCAATACCGGAGATGGCAACAATGGAACCAATGCCGGCCTCCTGCACCTCCACCCTCTTAAGTCCGTCAAACTCATAGAGCTTTCCTATCTTGATTTTCTTAAACTTATCCGGCTCATGGTGATTCACCAGAACACACTCCTGGTTCACCTTAAGTCCGCCGTTGTCCACACGTCCGATGCCGATCCGGCCTACGAACTCATTGTAGTCAATGGTGCTTATGAGTACCTGGGTCTCCACGTCCGGATCTCCCTCCGGAGCCGGGATATGGTTTATGATGGTCTCAAACAGGGGGCTCATGTCCACTTCCGGATCTTCTATCTTATATTTTGCGAATCCGCCCCTGGCAGACGCATAGATAAAGGGGCAGTCCAGCTGCTCGTCTGTTGCGTCCAGGTCCATCATCAGCTCCAGCGTCTCGTCAATGACATCCCCAGGTCTGGCCTCAGGCCTGTCAATCTTGTTGATGCATACGATAACGGACAGGTTCAGATCCAGTGCCTTCTGAAGCACGAACTTTGTCTGGGGCATGGGGCCCTCATAGGCATCCACTACCAGCACAACGCCGTCCACCATCTTGAGCACGCGCTCCACCTCGCCGCCGAAATCAGCGTGTCCTGGTGTGTCGATGATGTTGATTTTTGTGTCTTTATAAAATACTGCCGTGTTCTTGGACAGGATGGTGATTCCTCTCTCACGCTCCAGGTCATTGGAGTCCATAACACGCTCCTGTACCTCCTGGTTCACGCGGAACACGCCGCTCTGCCTCAGCAGCTGGTCTACTAATGTGGTCTTACCATGGTCTACATGGGCAATGATAGCGATATTTCTTACATCTTCTCTTTTCATCTTCATAGTGATTACTCTTCCTTATTATATACGTCTACAGCCACGGTTTTATAGTATAGCATTGGTGTGTTGAGATTGCAAGGGATTTTACACCATTTCCGCTGATTACCGCTGTTTTTCCCCATCCCGGCACCCTAATTAGCCGGCTCAAACACCTCTGCTATTTCCCTCATGTGCTGCACCACAGGCAGGTGCTGGGGGCATATGGCCTCGCATCTGCGGCAGCCGATGCAGTCCCCGGCTTTCCCGTATCTGCCCCCATAATTCTGGTAGTAGCCCCTGGAATTGGATTTTTCCCCAAAGAGGCTGTACTGGTTGTAAAGGGAGAAATACTTTGGTATGGGAATCTGTTTGGGACATCCCTCCACACAGTACTGGCATGACGTGCAGGGGATGGCTGTGGCGGACTGGATGATTTCTGCCGCCCTGGCCACAATGGCTTCCTCCTCCCCGGTCAGGGGAACGAAGTCCTGCATATAGGCGGTGTTGTCCAGGAGCTGGCTGTAATCCGACATGCCTGACAGCACCATAATGACGCCCTCACGGCTGGCGGCAAAGCGGACCGCCCAGGACGCAGGCGTCATGCCGGGGGCATGGGCCTCCATCAGGTTCCTGGCCTCCCGGGGCACATCAGCCAGGGTCCCGCCCTTGACCGGCTCCATGACAATGACATCCTTCCCGTATCTGCGGCACACCTCGTAGCACTGGCGGGACTGGATATTGGGGCTGTCCCAGTCTATGTAATTTAACTGCAGCTGCACAAAATCCAGCTCCGGGTGTTTTTTAAGAATCTCCTCCAGAAGCTCGGCATCCGCGTGGAAGGAAAATCCGATTCTGCGGGCCGTTCCCTCCTCCTTTTTCCTGCGCACAAATGCAAACGCCCCCAGACGCTCCGCGGTCTCATAATATGACCTGGACATATTGTGGAGCATGTAGTAATCAAAATAGGCAACACCGCACTTTTCCAGCTGTTCCTGGAAGAAACGCTCCATGTCAGCCTCCTCCTTCAGGTGGCTGAGGGGCAGCTTATCCGCCAAAACATACCGGTCCCTGGGCCAGCGCTCTGTAAGGGCCTTTTTCACCGCTCTCTCGCTCTCGTATTTGTGGTACATGTAAGCCGTGTCAAAATAGGTAAAGCCCCTTTCCATAAATGTATCCACCATCCGGCAGACCTGCTCCAAATCCACCGACGCCGGGTCCTCCTGATTTAACACGGGAAGCCTCATGGTTCCAAATCCCAGTTTTTTCATGTTCGTCTCCATCTCCATTATCCCATTCCTCCTGTTTTTCCAAAATATGTTTTTTCTAAAACACCACCAGGCCGCTGTCGCCAAGGCCGTAGTAAACCTCATCCACTCTCTCTATGGCAGCCCTTCCTGCGGTTCCCTCCGTAATCTGGGCCGTGAATCTGCCCTCCTCCGCTATGGGCACCAGAAAGGTAAACACGGCCTTATCCGTATACCGGGTATCCAGGGTGTCAATCCCTCCCTGGGCCGCAATGTACTGAATCTTACCTACCCCGTTGTAATCCGTGGTGATGTTCAGACGGACGGCCCGCTTTTTCTCCAGGATGACGCAGTTCTTAATCCCTTCCTTGACGGCGCCGGAATACGCCCGCACCAGTCCCCCCGTACCCAGCAGGGTGCCTCCGAAATACCGGGTTACAACGGCACACACATCGTGGAGCTCCTCCCCTGCCAGCACATCCATCATGGGTTTTCCGGCTGTCTGGGAGGGCTCCCCGTCGTCGCTGCACCGGGCGGTCTGCCCCCTGTCTCCTATTATATAGGCAAAACAGTGATGTCTTGCATCCCAGAATTTCTTTCGGATTTCCTCTATAAATTCCAGGGCCTCCTCCTCCGAAGCCACCGGGCGCAGGTCCGCTATGAAGCGCGACTTCTTCTCCACCAGCTCTCCGGATCCTCCCCTGTACAGAATTTTATAACTATCTACCACTTTTACGGCTCCTTTACGGTTATTTGTGGGCTGCCTTCCCCACCATTCGACATTTTTTACCTATTTTTTATCATAATATAGATATCAGGCGATGGCAAGGGCATATTTAAACCTTTTCAATTTTACAAAACTGGTGTATAATCTACAGGATAGGTAAACGGGTCCGCAGGGGGGGGGCGGATTCCATTCAGATTATGTACGAAAAGGAGAATCTATGAACTATGGAAAGTACGAGGCTGAGCGCAGGCTTAAGTCTCTCCACTCTAAATCGGGCAAATACGCTTCAAGGCTGCTCCTTAATATATTTAAGGCGCTGTTTGTCCTGTTTTTGTTTCTGGCAGTAGTGGGCGCCTCCATCGGTTTCGGTATGGTTAAAGGTATTATAGATAATGCCCCTTCTGTTGATATTCTAAACATTCAGCCCAGCCGTTTTGCCACCGCGGTATACGACTCTGCCGGGAACCTGACGGATACCCTGGTCACCAGCGGCTCCAACCGTGAGGAAGCCACCTACGAGGAGCTTCCAAAGGATTTGGTAAATGCGTTCGTGACCATTGAGGATTCCCGCTTCTGGACCCACAACGGCATCGACATCCGCTCCATTGCCAGGGCTGTAAAGGGCGTTGTCAGCGACGACTACGCGGGCGGCGGAAGCACCATAACACAGCAGCTCATCAAGAACAACGTGTTCTCCGGCGGAATGGAATCCGGCTGGGGCGCCAGGATTGAGCGCAAACTGCAGGAGCAGTACCTTGCCGTGCAGCTGGAAAAAAATTCCGGCATGAGCAAGGAAGACACCAAGAAACGGATCATCACCAACTATCTCAACACCATCAACCTGGGCAACAACACCCTGGGAGTAAAGGTGGCGGCCAAACGCTATTTCAACAAGGACGTTTCCGACCTGACCCTCTCCGAGTGTACCGTTCTTGCATCCATCACCAAGAATCCATCCAGACTCAATCCCATATCAGGACGCGAGAACAATGCGGAACGCCGGAGAATCGTACTCCAGTATATGTATGAGCAGGAGTATATCACCAAGGCCCAGCAGGAGGAAGCCCTGGCTGATGATGTGTACAACAGGATACAGAACGTGGATACAGCCACCAAGGGAACCAACAGCCATTACAGCTATTTTACGGACGAGCTCATTGAACAGGTCATAAGTGCCCTGATGGAAAAGCTGGATTACACGGAAAGCCAGGCCAGCAATCTCCTGTATTCCGGCGGACTCCAGATTTATACCACCCAGGACCCGGCCTTACAGGCCATTGTGGACGAGGAGATCAATAACCCGGACAACTATTCCGTTGCCAAGTATTCCGTGGAGTACAGGCTTTCCATTACCCACGCAGACGGCACCACGGAGCACTATTCAGAGGAGAACCTGCGCACCTTCCGCAAGAGCGTGCTGGGAGATTCCTCCTTTGAGGGACTCTACGCTTCCAAGGAAGCGGTCCAGGACGACATTGACCAGTATAAGGCATGGCTTTTAAAGGACGGCGATGAAATCATCGGAGAGCGCCAGAACCTGATACTACAGCCCCAGGCCTCCTTTGTTCTGTTAGACCAGCACACCGGCGAGGTCAAGGCGCTGTGCGGCGGCCGCGGCGAAAAGACGGCCAGCCTTACCTTAAACCGCGCCAGCAACGTATACCGCCAGCCAGGCTCCACCTTTAAGGTTATCGCGGCCTTCGCGCCTGCCCTGGACGCCTGCGGCGCCACCCTGGGCACGGTCTACTACGACGCGCCTTACACCATAGAAACCAAGACCTTCAGGAACTGGTGGAATTCCGACTATGGCTTTACCGGTTATTCCAGCATCCGTGACGGCATCATCTACTCCATGAACATTGTAGCTGTGCGCTGCCTGATGGAGACAGTCACGCCTCAGCTGGGCGTGGAATACGCGGAGAACATGGGCATTACCTCCCTTACAAAGGATGACCTGGGAGCAGCCACCGCCCTGGGCGGCATCACGAAGGGTGTTTCCAACCTGGAGCTGACATCGGCCTATGCCTCCATTGCCAACGGCGGCGTGTACACAAAGCCCCGTTTCTTCACCAAGATACTGGACCACAACGGAAAGGTCCTCATAGACAATGAACCGGAGACAAAGCAGGTGTTAAAGGATTCCACGGCCTTCCTTTTAACGGACGCCATGTCGGAATCCATGAAGAGCAACCGCAAATTCACCCGCCCTGGCGTGTCCATCAACTCCACCAGTACCCGCGCCGCCCTGACAGGCATGACTGCGGCCGGCAAGAGCGGCACCACCACCTCCAACAACGATGTGTGGTTCGTGGGCTACACGCCTTACTACACCGCCGGCATATGGGGCGGATGTGACAGCAACCAGAAGCTGAAGCACGGCAATGTAAACAACGGCGGCACCTCCTTCCACAAGGATATCTGGCGCAATATCATGAACCGTGTCCATGAGGGGATGTCCGATCCGGGCTTTACGGTGCCGGACAGCATTGAGACAGCGGAAATCTGCCGCAAATCCGGCAAGAGGGCTGTCTCCGGTGTCTGCAACCGCGACCCCAGGGGAAATGCGGTCTACACCGAGTATTTTGCAAAGGGAACCGCTCCCACGGAAGTCTGCGACAAGCATGTGGAGGTTACCGTATGCGCGGAGTCAGGGATGCGCCCCACTCCTTACTGCCCCACAAAGACCAGCAGGGTGTGCATGACACTGCCGGAGGGCGAGGAGGGAGCAACGGACGATTCCGTATTTGCCATTCCGGGTTACTGCACCATTCACTCCGATGCCTCCACCATCATTCCGCCAAACACCGGTGAGCCCGGAAATACAGGACCTACCGTGACTCCCATCGGTCCGGGATACCAGAGCACACAGGAATCCACCGAAGGATTCGGCCCGGGCAACCGGCCTTACTAGCAGCCCAAAATCCAGTACAAAACCAGTACTGACCGATATAGAGACATGTAAAAAATCGGAACAAAAGCCGTCATGTGACGGCTGTGTCCCGGTTTTTTGTTATGCTGCTGTCATTATTTCATTTTCGGCTTAAACACAAGGGACGCCAGATAGCCGAATACCAGTGCGCCGCATATTCCCGCGGAACTGGCTGTGAATCCGCCCTTGAAGATACCCAGGAGCCCGTCCTCTCCGATTCCCTCCTTTACACCCTTCCAGAGTGTGTTTCCAAAGCCCAGAAGAGGCACGGTGGCCCCTGCCCCCGCCCATTTCGCAAAGGGTTCATAGAGCCCTATGGCTCCCAGTATGGCGCCGCTGACCACCAGGGTGACCATAACACGTCCCGGCATCATCTTTGTCTTTTCCAGCAGAATCTGCACCAGGGCGCAGATAATTCCTCCCACGATAAACGCTTTTAAATAGTCCATGTCCTTACCTCCTTAACTGTCTATATGTTCAATGACGACTGCGTGGGCAATGCCCGGTATGCTCTGTCCTTCATTGAAGCTGACTGAGGACAGCAGGGCCCCGGTGGGTACAAACAGGACCCGCTTCCAGGTGCCGTCCTGCACCTTGGGGAGGATGTAGGAACAAAGGGTGACGGCGGAGCAGCCGCATCCGCTTCCCCCTGCATGGGTGTCCTGCTGTTCCTTATCGTATATCTCCATACCGCAGTCCATGTGAAGCTGGCTTAAGTCCCTTCCCTTATTCTTCATAAACTCCAGCAGGATGGTCCTTCCCACCTCTCCCAGGTCCCCGGTGATGATTTTATCATACCAGGTCTCATTGACCTGGAAATCCTCCAGGTTCTGCTCAATGGTGTGGAAGGCCGCCGGGGCCATGGCTGCTCCCATATTCATGGAATCCTTGGCGCCCATGTCCACCATGCGTCCCATTGTAATGCCTGCGATGCGGGCCATGCCATCCTTCCGGTTTCCGGCCAGAACCACGGCGCCGCAGCCCGTTACAGTCCATGTGGCAGAGGGGGGCCGCTGGTTCCCATAGGCCAGCGGAAAACGAAACTGCTTTTCAGCGGTGGCAAAATGGCTGGACGCCATGGACATGACCTGGTCCGCGTATCCCGCGTTGACCGCCATCGCCCCCAGGCCCAATGCCTCCCCCATGGTGGAGCAGGCTCCGTAAAGGCCAAAAAGAGGTATCTCCAAATCCACGGTGCCAAAGGATGTGGCTATGAGCTGCCCCAGCAGATCGCCCGCAAACAGATAGCGCAGGTCGCCCTTTCGTATGCCGCCCTTTTCGATGACCAGATCCGCGGTTTTCTTCTGCATGGTGCTCTCTGCCTGTTCCCAATTATCCATACCAAACATATCGTCCAGCTCCACCTCGTCGAACAGGCTTCCCAGAGGACCTTCCCCCTCTTTTTTTCCAACGACGGAGCCAGCGCTTATGATGACCGGTGGGTGTTCAAATTCAATACTTGCCTTGCCTTTCATCTGTCCCATTTCATGTACTCTCCTTCCTGTGACAGGATATAATAATTACAGTATCCCTCGTTTCCGGAAAAATACTCAAAAACAAAAATATGGACCAGGAAATGGTTCCCAGTCCATGCACATTTAAAAAATCCCCATCATCTTCCCAATCCAGTAAATCAGCCCCAACACCCAGCTGGTCAAAACCCCGTACAAAATCACCGGCCCGGCAATGGTGAATATCTTACAGCCAACGCCGAACACCTCGCCCTCCGCGTGAAACTCGATGGCCGGAGCCACCACGGAATTGGCAAATCCCGTTATGGGCACCAGGGCGCCTGCTCCCCCGAACTTTACAATCTTGGGATAGATATTAAATCTGGTCAGCAGGATGCTCAAAAGAATCAGCTCCAGCAGGGTCCAGGCCGCTGCCGTCTCCTGGTCCATGCCCATGTTGTTCATCATGAAATTCAGGGCAAACTGTCCCAGCACGCAGATAAGTCCGCCTACCAGGAAGGCCGCTGCCATGTTCTTTGCCAGGCTGTGGGTGGGAGTTACCTGTTTCACGTACTCCTCATATTTTTTCTTATCAATCTCCATTTGCTTACTCCTCTCAAAATCTGGCTGCGGACAGCCCAAACCCATTTTGGCTCATCCTCTTTCACTCATCACCTCTGGCCTCATCATCCAAGGGAAGCCATATGATTCCAGAAATATACCAGAGATCCTGCCATTTTCCCTGCGGCCAGGGCAAATATCAGGTACTGAAGCCCCACGGCCAGATGAATCCTCCGGCTGATAACCGGAAGGGCTTTCAGTGTCTCTGCCAGTGACATGACCAGACAGCCCACGAAAATCCCAACGGACAGTCCGAAGGCACATATGAAAAGAGTGCCCAGATAGGGTCCCATATAAATGGGGAACTCATAAATATCCAGTATATTTCCCAGGACTCCGCCCAGAATAATCACTGTCTCATACAGAAAAATATGCTTCCTTGTACCGGTCTTTCCCATAAGGCGCACAAACACACCGATGATTGCCAGGAACGCATATACGCCGGCCGCAATGATGCCGCCGGCGCACAGACCGAAGAACGCCAGCAGACATTTTTTAAGTAATATCAATTTTAGACTCCTTTCTGCCGTCATTGGCAATCAGGGTCTTACTGATATTGTCCTCATAAAGGCGCATTTCCACCTCTAACGGCGTGGGGTCCGTATTCAGTTTTATGGCTGCGAAATGGTTGAAGAAACCGATGATACCCACGGCCAGGCCCACGGAGTAGCTGACCTCCAGCACGATGAAGCCTCCGGACTCATAACCCATGACCAGCTTGAACACCTCGCTAAACACATCGGTGACGCTGACGTCATTGTTAAAAGTCATGATGGCAAAGGCCGCGCCGAAAAAGCACACCAGGCAGACAAATATGGTCTTGGTCCACTGCCAGATGTAAGCAGGCGGGGAAGGCGGTTTGTAGGCAATGATGAAATCCGCCTCCCCCACGTTGTTTACATCAATGGTGGAGTCCAGCTGTTTTAACTTGTTGATTACATCCAGGGCGCTCATGATATAACGCCGCTTGGCATCCACCTTCACGGTCATGACCTTCATGGCGTTGCATTTATTCATCACATTCTGGTCGTCGCAGTAAACCTGGGCCACGTCCTTTAGGACAACGTCCTTGTGAGTCAGCTCCGTGATTTGATTTAGTTTTAAATAGACTGTATGGTTCATAGTCCCCTTCCGCTCCTTTGGATTTCCTGCTGTCCGAACATCATGGACACAGGGTCAGTCACAAAGGCCGGACATGCTTCCTCTTCCATGGAAGGCTCGTCCATCTCCTCCCACACCAGCGTCCCTTCCTTTTCATATCCCCTGTCTCCGAAACCTGAGGACAGATACCATACCAGGGCCCCTATCAGGAGAAGGGAGGCTAAGACTGCAAGCAGCTCACATACTCGTTTACCAAAACCCATAAGAATCACATCCTTTTCAAGAAAAGTTAATTGGTTTCTGGTATCTAGTATGACTTCCATGGAACTTTTTATACCTTGCGGCTTTTGTTTACAGTTTTTTCCTCATTTCTTTCAATATACGTTTTTCCAGACGTGAAACCTGTACCTGAGAAATGCCCAGCTCGCCGGCAATCTGGGTCTGGGTCTCATTGTAAAAATATCTGCGCAGTATAATTTCCCTCTGCTCCTCCTCAAGTCCCTCCATCAAATCCTTTAAAACCATTCGGTTTAACAAATCCTCATGGTCATTGTTGTCCTGGGCCAGCCGGTCCATAAGATAGGTGGAATTTTCATCTCCGCTGTCCGCCGGACGGTACAGTGACTCCACCTCCGCTGCCGCCTCCAGGGACGCCGCCACCTCCTCACGGCTGGTGCCCAGCCTGCCTGCTATCTCCTCAATGGCGGGCTCCCTGCCCAGACTGTATGTCATTTCCTCCCTGGCGGCCCTGACCTTAACCCCCAGCTCCTTGATGGAACGGCTGACCTTTATCATACCGTCATCCCTGAGAAAACGCTTGATTTCCCCTGTAATCATGGGCACTGCATAGGTGGAAAATTTCACGTCAAAACCTGTGTCGAATTTGTCGATGGCCTTAATCAGTCCGATGCTTCCAATCTGGAACAGATCCTCCATCTCATATCCCCGGCCTGAGAACCGCCTGACAATGCTCCATATGAGTCCCACATTGTCCATGACCAGCTGGTCCCTTGCCGCTTTATCCCCTTCGTGAGCCATATTGATTAATTTCATGGTCTCATCCATCGCCGTCACCTGCCGATGGATTTCTTCATTGTCACCAATGTGCCCTGGTTGGGTCGGGACTCCACCTCTACCTGGTCCATAAATGCCTCCATGAAGGAAAATCCCATGCCGGAGCGCTCCCCCTCAGGATCCGTGGTAAACATGGGCTCCGTGGCCTGTTTCACGTCCGCTATGCCCACGCCGCAGTCCTTCACCGCCACGGTCAATACCCGTTCCTCCAAATCCGCGGTCAGGTCCAGGTATATGGTTCCCTGCCCTCCCCTGTAGCCATGTATGACTGCATTGGTCACTGCCTCGGATACGGCTGTCTTCACATCATCCACCTCCTCCAGGGTGGGGTCCAGCCTGCTCATGAACACGGCCGTCACCACCCTGGCAAACTCCTCATTCCGGGAAAGGCTCTCCATTTCCAGCCTCATATGTTCTCTGTTTGTCTCCATCTTCTTATCCTCCATCTTTTTCATCCCTTTATTGCTGATTCCCTGTCTTCATATCCTTTGATAAGGCGGCTTACCCCGCCCATCTCCAGTATCCGCCTGACCTGGAGCCCTGCCCCGTAATAGGCCACGGTTCCCCGGCTGGCCGCCATCTGCTTATAGCAGTTTAAAAGCACCCCGATGCCGGATGAATCCATAAATGATGTGTGGGTAAAATCAAATACAATCCGATTGATGTAATTCTCTGCCAGCAGCAGGTCCGTATCCCGTTTCAGATTCCTGCAGTTATGGTGGTCCAGCTCCTTCGGAAGGTGAATCACCAGCATCTGCTCCCTGGCCTCATACGTAAACATTGTCTGTTCCATCCCTTCATACTCCTTTCTCAGTGCCTATAAAATACAAAAAAAGATACCACAAAAGACATATTTCTTATCTTCTGTAGTATCTTTCCTGAAAAACCGTTTAAATTAATAACCCCTGGCATTCTTTGCCCGGTCCACATACTCGGAATCCGGGAATTCATTGACCACTTTGTCAAACATGGAATTGGCATTGTCCGTGTCGCCGGCATCCTGGTACAGACGCCCCACATAGAACAGGGCTTCCGGATTATCCGGTTTTATGGTCAGACTGGCCTGGAAATAATCCATGGCCTCCGTCTTATTGCCTGCATTCCACAGCTGAAGTCCCCGGTCCACCAGGCTCTGGTAGATATTGGCCGTCATATCCTGACGTATATTTTCCACAATGGCCTGTATGTTTTCGTCCTCAATCAAATCAAAACCGGCTCCGGCAAATGCCTTGGCCGCGGCCACCAAATCACCGTTTCTGTAATCCTGCAGGATCCAAATCAGTCCCTGGTACTGGGCAATGACGCTGGTGTTTCCTGTGGTCAGCTCGTCCAGGCGGGCCTGAATCTCCTTTGTGTGGGCATCCAGCTCGTCATAATCCGATTTCAGAATATCGTACTGCTGATTCGCGTTGTTAAGCTTCTGCATGTAGGATTTCAGGTTGTTGTCATGAATGCTGTTCAGGTCCCTTGTTCTGGCCGGCAGAATGAGAAAATAAAATGCCATAATGCCCAGAACCAGTCCTATGATGATGTGGAACACGGTGGAGATGCCCGTATTTTCCTTATAAGTATTAGGGATGATGACATCGTCATCCTCCATCTTCCGATGGGAAAATGCCTTCACCATCTTGCGCTTCTCCGCGTCTGCCCTGCCTGTATTCTGCTTTACAATGGACATGTAGTACAGGGCCTTCTGATTGCTCTTGTCAATCTGGAGAATCTTGTACAGACAGCGCCCGGCCTTATTAAAATCCTCCCTGGCCATATATAGCAGGGCCAGAAGAAGGTGGGCCTTCACAAAATGAGGATTGGACTCCACCACCCTGGCCAGCTGGAGAATGGCCAAATCATCGCTGCCGTTTTGGGCGTGCCAGAGGGCCTGGTTAAATGTTTTCACATTCTGGCTCTCTATCTCCAGCTGTCCCGGCTTCCTCTGAATCTCATCCAGATAATGGTCCGCCAGATTATCCTCCGGCTGCAGGTTCAGGCTGATGACCCACTGTACCAGGGCGTCTGCCACTTCCCCGTTCTCATAGTATATCAGTCCCAGCAGATTCCTGGCATCTGTCTGATACTTATTAAAATGCAGGCTTTTCTTCAGGCACTGGGCCGCGCCGGACAGATCCCGTATCCTGGCCTTTTCCAGGCCCAGGTTGTAGAAGCTGTTGGCTATCTGCTGGTTTTTTCTTGCATAGTCTGTATTCACAGGTCCCGCTCGCCTCTTTCTTTTATCAGTTCCATCATGATGTCCGTCATATCCGTCAAATCACTTTTAACAATGGCGTCCTCCACCTCTTCCACATCCAGGCTTGGTTTAAAACGCTCAATCTCCTCTTCAAAATCAATCATGTATATCACTCCTATCTAAGACTGCTCAGGTCTTCTGCTCCAGTACAGCCTTAATCTCGCCTATGAGATACAGGGAACCGGCACAGAACAGCAGTCCTTCCCGGCTTTTCTCCGCCATGTCCCAAACCGCGCTCCTGGTGTCCCCGTATGAGTAAACAGGCCTGGACGTATAGGTTCTAAATACCCTGGCCAGCTCCTCGGCCGCCAGTCCTCTGTCACTGTTCATATGGACCACGCCCACTGCCTCCCAAATCATTTCCCTGCACAGCTGCTCTGCCATACGCTCATAATCCTTGTCCGAAACAGCCGCAAACAGCAGCCACGGCTTCTTTCCCTGTCTGTCCGAGATTTCCCCGGCTGTCTGTATGAAAGCCTCGATACCTCCCGGATTATGGGCGCCGTCCAGATAGATTCCCGGCCTCACCTGCTTCATGCGGCCGGGCCAGAATGTATTCTTAAGGCCCCTTACAATGTGCTGATCCGTTATTCCCCATTCCATTCCGTCCGGACAGATGCAGGGACCGTGGCCCGGCATCCGGCATCCTGTCCTGGGACACTCTCCGGGGTGGCGCAGGACGTCCAGGGTGCGCACAGCCAGCATGGCGTTCTCCGCCTGGTAAAAGGCTTCAAAGGGAATCTCCAGCTCCAGACATCTGCCGTCCTTCATCCTGGCGCTGATGGACAGGCCCTTTTCGCCTATCTCCTCCACATGAAAATCATCCCGTCCCACCGGATATCTGGCCGCCCCCTTGCGGAAGGCAAAGCCCTCCAGTATGGTGGATACCTCCGGCTGTCCGTCGTCAAAAATAAGCGGAACGCCGGTCTTGATGATACCGGCCTTTTCCCCTGTAATCTTGGCCAGGGTATCGCCCAGGTACTTGGTATGGTCCATGCTGATGGAGGTAATCACACAGGCCGCCGGCCGTTCCAGCACATTGGTGGTATCCAGCCTGCCGCCCATACCGGTTTCCAGAATCATCACATCCACATCATGCATTCTGAACAGAACCATGGCCATATAAAACAGGAATTCAAAAAAAGTGGGATGGCAGAGTCCCTGGTCCGCCAGCGTCCTGCTGGCCTCGAGGACAGTCTCAAAAGCCCCCTCAAAGCTTTCCTGGTCCACCATCCTTCCATTAATCAGGAAACGTTCACGCACCTCCACCAAATGAGGCGAGATGAAGGTACCGGTGCTGTAGCCGGCCTCCCCTAACATAGAGGTGAGGAATGCGCACACAGACCCCTTGCCGTTGGTCCCTGCCACATGAATCGCCGGCCTGTCCCTGTCGGGATTTCCCAGATAATCCAGAAACCGCCTGACATCCTCCAATGAATTCTTTTTCCTGGTCCACATGGGAATGCGGTCCAAATACTCCTCTGCTTGTCCCATAACTAAAATCCATTCTTTCTTAAAAGCCTGTCTGCCGGACAGGCTTTTATAATCTTAACCTAATTTGATTCAATTGGCAACCGGATATTCTCGCCGCCCTTCGTCAGGATGTGACAGGAATTCCCTTTGCCGGTTTCTGTGATATTGGATGCCATCTGTATGTGCCTTCTAGTGCTCCATCCAGTCGGAAACCGTACTGCCAGTGCTGAATATTTTGTCAGCCTGCAAGGCGGAGGAAGGAAGCGGAGTGGGTCCTCCGCTGACTGACGACAACGCGGCAGATGGCAAAATAGGCAGTGCTGGAAGTGCGGTTTCTGGCCGGATGGGGCACTAGTTTC
Source organism: Clostridia bacterium (assembly GCA_021201905.1). GTDB lineage: Bacteria > Bacillota > Clostridia > Lachnospirales > Lachnospiraceae > Enterocloster. Next base: position 6,936 of record JAJQEA010000020.1, on the reverse strand, counting down.
CCTCTGCATTCAGGGAAGCCTCCCTGCGGCGTCCCACAGGAATCTGCGCCAGTATGATGGCGCCAAACATGAGGACGCAGCCCAATACTTCCCTGGACGAAAGCCTCTGTCCTAAAATCACCCATCCGGCCAGAACGGAAATACTGGATTCCAGGCTCAGAATCAGGGAGGCCACTGTTGGATTCATCCCCTTTTTGGCCCACAATCTGCAGGGTATAGGCCACGCCGCAGGACATGATGCCGGCGTAGAGCACAGGCGCCCACGCGGCCAAAATTTGGCTCATCTCAGGTGTTTCATAAACCAGCATGGCTGCTCCTGAAAGGATACCGCTGACAAAAAAACTGGATACAGGACATCTTTACCCCATCCACAACAGGGGAAAAGAAGTCAATAACCATGATATGCACCGCAAACAGAAACGCGCATACCAGCATGAGAAGGTCCCCTTTGTTCACCGACAGCTCCCCGCCGCTCATGCACAGCATGTACAGGCCCGCCAGGGACAGAACCACTGCCCCAGCAACCACAGGACTGCATTTCTTACCTAATAAAAGCCCCAGTACAGGGACAATGACAATGTAGCAGGCGGTTATGAATCCAGCCTTTCCCACTGTGGTGTACTGGATTCCAAACTGCTGGAAATTGCTGGCCAGGCAAAGGGCCACGCCGCAGCAGATTCCCCCTGTCACCAGTGTCTTTCTGGCTCCGGGTATGACCGGAGCCTGTTCCTTCCTTTTATTTTTCCTGTCAAAAAACCATATGCAGGGAAGAAGCACGACACCGCCCATGAGGCATCTGACGCAGTTAAATGTATAAGGGCCCACATAATCCATTCCAACGCTCTGCGCCACAAAGGCCACCCCCCCATATGGAGGCTGTAAGCGGCAGCAAAAGCGCATTTTTTATCTTCATAGTCTGACCTCGCTGTATGTAATGAATGTGCATCTGTTATGAACAGACGCCTTACTGTCCGGAAACCTCTGATATCTCTGATATTCAGGGCTTCAGCACGTCAAGGCTGTAATTTACCGCCACATCCTTGCGCACGTAGGATTTATTGAACGCGGACAGAATCCGGTTCATGACCATCTCGCTGTTCTCAAAGGTGGCGGAAGACAGCAGCAGGATGAACTGGCTGACACTGTAACGGGCGTATACGTCGCTGGATCGAAGGGATTTCTGGATGGAACCCCTCAGGCGTTCCATGGCCCTTGCCTGGATTTCCGGCTTCAGGGTGCGTCCCTTCCTGTCTCCCACCGTCAAAAGACACAGGTACACGGAATCACCGCTGCGCTCCACGCCTCTGCGCTCCAGCTGTACCAGACGCTTGAACACCGCGTATTCGCACTGGTATGCACCATGTCCCTCTCCGGCGGCACCCGTGTCCAGATTTTCCCGGATCTCATCCAGGTCCGTCACGATCTCCTGTTCGCTGCTGCTGATGACCTTGTATAATTCCTTGAAATGTTCAGAGGGGGTCATCAGGCGTTCACGGTAAAACATATTCGTGGTATCCTTATACCGCTTCAGGGCAGTCTCCTGTTCTCCCTGTCCAAAGGCCGCATAAATCCAGTAATAGTGGAAATCCTCCACAAACCGGTCAATGGCGATGGCCCCTTGGCAGATTTCCTCCACCTGGCCGTAATCCTCATCCTGAATCAGCTTCTCCGCCATATAAACCACCAGCTTCTGATATAATGTGTGGTAATAGGCCGCCATGGAGCCTACCCAGGTCTCCTCGGCTGATTTTGGCAGGAAAATGCCCTTGTACAGTTCAAATGCCTCCAGGCAGGCATCCCACTGATTCTTCCCGTCCCCCTCCGGGTCCAGGATTCGCCGGCACAGACTCTCAAACCGGTCTGTATCCACTTCCGTTTCCCAGGCCGGATTCCACATATAGGCCCCCTTCTGGCTCAGAATCAAATCCTGGGACGGGAAACCCGATGCCTCCAGCATCTTCCTTACCCGGAAAACCAGGGTTTTAAGGGCGCCATACGGATTATCCTGAATACCGTCCTGCCAGATGGCATGAAACAACTCATTAATGCTCACATCTCCCCTGCGCTTAATAATCAGATAGCTCAGCAGGCTCCAGGCTTTCCTGGACCGGTTGTCGCTGTCGCTCATGGCCTTTTCATCCATTGTGATGGTGAAACCGCCGAACATCCTGACATGGATAACCGGCTTATTTCCTGATGACTGATTCATGCTATGCTCTCCCTCTCTATTCCTGTATCTGGCCCGCCGCGGTGTAGCTGGCCCGCCGCGGTGTATACGGTTTACTCCGGTGTATCTGGCTTTCCACCTGCCCCCACTGCTCTAATCTTTCTCCGGGTTCATCACTGAAGCTGTGCCAGACGTATCTTCACCTGCTCCATCATCTGCTCATATTTTTCAAGCTTTGCGCGTTCCTCGGTGATCTTTGCTTCGGGCGCCCTGCTTACAAACTTCTCATTGCCCAGCATGCCTCTGGAACGGGCCAGCTCTCCTGCCAGACGTTTTTCTTCGCCCTTTAACCGCTCTATCTCCTTCTCGATATCCACCAGATCTGCAAATGGCATATAAATCACTGCCTTGTGAATCACTGCGGATACAGCATCGTCTGCAATTCCTTCCTTATTCTCCTGGAGAATCACCTCGCCCGCATAGCCCAAAGCGGCAAAGAAGCTTTTGCTGTGCTCAAATATCCGCAGCAGCCCTGCGTCCTCCGATACCACATAAACAGTTGCCTTCTTGCTGGGAGGAACGTTCATGGAGGAACGCACGCCGCGGATGGCCCTCACGGCCTCCTTGATGGTCTCTGTGGACTGTTCTTCCTCTGCAAAGCTCCAGTCGTCCCTGTAAACCGGCCACTGGGATACCATGATGGACTCCTCTTCCTCCTGGAGATTGCAGAATATTTCTTCTGATATAAACGGCATAAAGGGATGAAGCAGTTTCAGCGCCTGAATCAGCACATGCTTCAGAGTCCAGATGGCGGCCGCCTTTGTATCATCCTCTTCATTGTACAGCCTTGGCTTCACCATTTCAATATACCAATCGCAAAATTCTTCCCAAATAAAGTCATAAACCTTCTGAAGGGCGATTCCCAGCTCGTATTTATCCAGATTTTCCGTCACTTCCCTGGTAAGGGTATTTACCTTGGACACAATCCATTTATCAGCCATGGTAAGGCGGTCCAAAGACACCTCGCCTGACTGGCCGGCCTTCTCAATGTTCATCATGATGAACCGGGAAGCATTCCAGACCTTGTTGGCAAAGTTGCGGCTGTTCTCCACACACTCCCAGTAGAAGCGCATGTCATTGCCGGGCGCATTGCCCGTAATCAGGGTCATACGCAAGGCGTCTGCGCCGTACTTGTCGATGACCTCCAGGGGATCGATGCCGTTGCCCAGGGACTTGCTCATCTTGCGGCCCTCGCTGTCCCTTACCAGACCGTGAATCAGCACGGTGTGGAACGGAAGCTTTCCGGTCTGCTCCAGGCCGGAGAACACCATACGGATAACCCAGAAGAATATGATATCATATCCTGTTACCAGAACATCCGTGGGATAGAAATAATCCAAATCCTCTGTCTTTTCAGGCCAGCCCAGGGTGGAGAAGGGCCAGAGGGCGGATGAAAACCAGGTATCCAGGGTATCCTCATCCTGCTTTAATGAAGTGCAGCCGCACTTAGGGCAGGCATGGGGCGCTTCCTTGGAAACAACGATTTCTCCACAGTCCCGGCAGTAATAGGCAGGAATCCTGTGGCCCCACCACAGCTGTCTGGAGATGCACCAATCGCGGATTCCTTCCAGCCAGTGGAGATATGTCTTTCCGAAGCTCTCAGGAACAAAGGTAAGGCTTCCGTTCTTAAGGGCCTCAATGGCCGGCTTAGCCATTTCCTCCATCTTTACGAACCATTGCTGCTTCACCATGGGCTCCACCGTGGTCTTGCAGCGGTCATGGGTTCCCACGTTGTAGGAGTGGGGAACCACCTTGACCAACAGGCCCTGGGCCTCCAAATCAGCCACAATGGCCTTCCTGGCCTCATAGCGGTCCATACCAAAATACGGTCCCGGAACATTTACCGTGGCATCGTCGTTTAAGATTATGATTTCTTCCAGGCTGTGGCGCTTGCCCACCTCAAAGTCGTTAGGGTCGTGGGCTGGGGTAATTTTCACGCAGCCTGTTCCAAATTCCTTGTCCACATATGGGTCGGCGATCACAGGGATCTCCCTGTCTGTCAGAGGCAGCTTAAGCATCTTGCCCACGATGTCCTGATAGCGCTCGTCCTCCGGGTTCACCGCCACCGCGGTGTCTCCCAGCATGGTCTCCGGCCTGGTGGTGGCAATCTCCACGAAACGGCCAGGTTCTCCCACTACGGGATAATTGATGTGCCAGAAAAAGCCGTTCTGCTCCACATGCTCCACCTCTGCATCAGAGATAGAGGTCTGGCATACAGGACACCAGTTGATGATTCTGGACCCTTTATAGATGTAGCCTTTCTCGTACAGCTTGACAAAGACCTCCAGAACCGCGTCAGAGCAGCCATGGTCCATGGTAAAACGCTCCCTGTCCCAATCAGCAGATGAACCCAGTTTATGAAGCTGATTCACGATTCTGGTGCCGTACTCATCTCTCCACTTCCAGCACTCCTTAAGGAAACCGTCCCGTCCCAGGTCTGCCTTGTCAACACCTTCCTTCTTAAGCTTGTCAATAACCTTGACCTCGGTGGCAATGGCGGCATGGTCCGTACCCGGCTGCCACAGCGCCTCGTAGCCCTGCATCCTCTTATAGCGGATCAGGATGTCCTGCATGGTATTGTCCAGGGCATGGCCCATGTGCAGCTGGCCTGTGATATTTGGCGGCGGCATCACGATGGTAAATGGTTTCTTACTGCGGTTTACCTCTGCGTGGAAATACTTTCCGTCCAGCCACTTCTGGTACAGGCGGTCCTCGATGTCCGCCGGGTTGTAGGTTTTCTCCAGTTCCTTCATGGTTTTGTTCTCCTTTTTTTGTAGGTGGATTTTGTAGTTGGTATTTGTAATTGGTCTTAATAATGGGTTTTAATAATGGGTCTGTTAATGATTTTGTTAATGGACTCATTAACGGTTTGGTTAATTACAGAAACGTGGTTGCCGGCAGACAGGCCCTGTTTGCCTGAAAATAAAAAGCCCTTCGCCAATCCCGGTTAAGGGAAGGCAAAGGGCGGAGTGTCCGCAGTACCACCTTTGTTTTGCCGGATGTCCGGCAGTCTCATTAGGCCTTTAACGCAGGCCGGTCGGAAGCAGCTACACAGAAGGAAACATCACATGACAGAAATACGAAAACATTCGCCTGCCAGTCATTCAGTTTTATCCTTCACCGCTCCAGTTCAGAAGCTACCTTCTATCATACTCTGCCCGGGCCGCCTTTCAGCCAGTGGACCGCCCTCTCTGATGGTTTATATGATGTACTCCTCTTCTTCATAACCGTTGTGTTTGATTTATAATTATCAAGCATAATAATTATTGGGGGATTTGTCAAGTGTTTTTTTGGTAAGACGGGTATAAGCGCCCCATTAGCAGACATAACGATTACCGCCTCCACAAACGCACGCCCCAGTCAGGCTTGTTGTATAATATTAGTATGGTAAACATTAATATTGTCATACCAAAAAACAGACCGGCTCCTTTCACCTTTCTGTCATACCGCTCTTTATGCTGTCCGAACAAATATCCCAGTATCACTGCTGCACAATACCCCATCAAGCTCCCCCATGTATTATGCAGCACATCATCCAGCTCGCCCAGCCCTCTATCCAAAAGTACCTGGAACATCTCGATAGCTGCTGAAAAACCAAATCCCACCATGGCTGCATTCTTCCAGTCCAGCTTTTGGAGGATGGCAGTTAGAAAAAAAACCAAAAGGCATAAACAGTACGATATTTCCTAAAATCAAATACCAATAATAGCCGGAATGTTCACTCCAGGCGCGTTTTATGGTCCAGAAAAGGTGGAGTTCTATGTCTCCCTGCCCAGCCTCACGATACAATGTGGCATACAGAATGATAGCTATGGAGAGAAGGAATAGAAAACGGCATGTGTATTTGTGGATATGGTACATGGCACCTCCTATATTGCTTAAGCCTTTAGATTAAGAATACGCCTCCGAATAATAATAATCTTCGCGACTATTCAATGACTCTCCAAACCATCTTATTTACCACCCCTGTGTAACTTTGGATAATCTTAACTACTTTTGTACTGACATTTTCCTCCTCATAATCCGGCACTGGGATACCATAATCGCCGTTTACATTCAGTTCCACTGCCGTATCTACTGCCTGCAACAATGATTTTTCATCAATACCAGCAAGCACAAAACAGGCTTTATCCAATGCTTCCGGCCGCTCTGTACTTGTCCGAATGCAGACAGCCGGGAACGGATGTCCTATGCTGGTAAAAAAACTGCTCTCCTCCGGTAATGTTCCAGAATCAGAAACCACCGCAAAAGCGTTCATCTGTAAATGATTATAGTCATGAAATCCCAGCGGCTCATGCTGAATTACACGCTTATCCAGTCCAAATTCTGATGATGCCAAACGGTTACGGCTGCGTGGATGACAGGAGTACAGAATCGGCATATCGTATTTCTCTGCCATCTTATTAATTGCTGTAAACAAAGAAAGGAAGTTCTTCTCTGTGTCAATGTTTTCTTCTCTGTGCGCAGAAAGTAAAATATACTTCTGTAGTTCCAGTCCCAATTTTTCCAAAATATCTGACTTTTCAACCTCCAGCAGGTTCTGACGCAGTACCTCCGCCATCGGCGAACCGGTCACATAGACTCGCTCCTTTGGCAGTCCGCACTCATGTAAATATTTACGAGCGTGTTCGCTGTAAGCCAAGTTCACATCGGAAATAATGTCCACGATCCGGCGGTTTGTTTCCTCCGGCAGACATTCATCTTTATAG
>JAJQEA010000281.1 GCA_021201905.1 Clostridia bacterium | reverse complement strand
CATTCCCCCGTTGCCATAGCGGGAGGGACCGCTTCCCAAAATGATGGCCGGGGCCGCAGCCGAGGCATATTCCCTTGCAAGGCCCGCAATCACCTCCTCGGGGATGCCCGTCTCATCCTCCGCCCAGGCAGGGGTATATGGGCCAAGGGTTTTCCTGAACGCCTCATATCCATTTGCCTGATGGGTGAGGAAGTCCCTGTCCGCCAGGTTTTCTTCCTCCATCACATGCATCATCGCCAATGCCAGGGCGCCGTCCGTGCCCGGACGAATGAGAATGGTCTGGTCACAGTAGACATCCATATCCGCTGCGCAGGATTCGATGAGCACCACCCGTTTCCCCTGTCTGCGCGCCTGAATCAGCGCCGGCATGGACTGAAGCCTGGTGGCCTTCATATTGCTTCCCCACACCAGGTAGAAGCTGCTGTCTGTAAGCTCCCTTGGGTCCAGACAGCCGGTCTGGCCCATGACCGCCTCATAGCCCGCCCCCTTCGCAGAGGAGCAGAGTGTTCTGACCATGTCGCAGGCCCCCATCCGGTTAAAAAAGGCATCGCTGCATTTGCGCTGGAGGACGCTCATAACCCCTGAATAATACATGGGAAGAATGGCATCCCCGCCGTCTTCCTCCAGAATGCGGTTCCACCTGCCGGCAATCTCCTCTGCCGCCTCATCCCAGGTCATGGGTTCAAACCTTCCCTCTCCCTTGGCCCCCACCCGTTTCATGGGTGTGAGGATGCGATCCGGTGAATGGACCGACTTCTCATAGTGCTGCATCTTCCTGCATATCAGTCCCTTTGCAGCCGGATGGTCCGGATCGCCTTTTACGCCCAGAAGCCTGCTTCCGTCTGTCTCCGCCAAAAGCCCGCAGGACGTGGGACAGTCGTAGGGGCAGATTGTTTTTCTTATATATGATGTCATCTTATGTCACTCCCTCTGTCACTGCGCCCGTTACACACCCCGGCGCTGTTATCTGATATTAAGTATAGCCAGCAATCCCTTTTCCGTCAAACTAATTTTCCCTCCCCTCCAGGCCCGTGCTGCCTTCGGGACTTACCTGCACCGAACAGTGTTTGACCTGGGGAAATCTTTCTTCTATGGTATCGTGGACCTCCTTGGCGATTCCGAAAGCCTGCTCCAGCATAAGGCCTTTGTCTGCTTCAATCTCCAGGTCCACATATATCCTGGAACCGAAAAGCCTGGTTTTCATGGAGCACACCCCTTCCACGCCCTGGGTGTCCAGCACCGCCTGTTCTATGGCCCTGACCGTCTCCTCGTCACACGCCTTATCCACCATCTTATCCATGGAATCCCTGAACACATCCAGGGCTGCCTTGACTATGAAAATGCAGATGATGAAGCTGGCAAACGGGTCCATGACCGGCATCCCCATTCTGGCGCCCAGGATACCGATGAAAGCGCCCACCGAGGACAGCGCGTCGCTGCGGTGGTGCCACGCGTCAGCCATCAGCGCCCCTGATTTTAATTTCCTAGCCGCAGCCCTGGTATACCAAAACATCCATTCTTTTACCACGATGGATATGACCGCGGCCCCCAAAGCCAGCACTCCGGGAACCACCCTGCCCTTTTCCGGCCCGGAACCAATGGTCTCCACAGCGCTCACCCCGATGGCGATACCTGTGGCAAATAATGCGGCTGACAGCAAAAGGGCCGCCACGCATTCCATCCGCTCATGGCCATAGGGATGCTCCCTGTCTGACTTTCTGGAGGCCATGGTAATGCCCGCCATGACAATCAGCGTGCTGAACACATCCGAGGCTGAATGGACCCCGTCCGATATCATGGCGCCTGAATGGGCCAGGATACCCGCCCCCACCTTAAAGGCGGAGAGCACTACGTTGATGACGATGCTGACACAGGATACCTCCATGGCCAGGCCCGTACCGTGACGTTTCATCTCTTTTTCCAGCCGAATCTTTTTATTTCCTTTTCCCATCTGTCTTTCCCTCCCCTATCTATGGCAATCACCCAATCTGTCGTCCTGCCCCAAAACAGAAAAAACGTCCGTGGGACAATGTAAGTAAACCACTGTCCCACAGACGTCACGGTCTGCTGCCGCGGTTGGCGGCCCGGCTCCCAAGGCGTTTTTCCGCCTCCGGCCTGCTCAGTTTGTACTGTAGATTAGATATGCAGCGCAAAGAGTGTCTTCCTGCAGACCCATATGAAAGTCTGCTACTGACAGGATATGAGGAATGGTTCTGTTTGGTGCAAAAACGATTCCGCGTTCACACAAACCTTCACTTAAATCAGGCCCTGATAAACCGGCAAAAAAACAGCCACATGCGCAGACGGGAGCATATCCGTGCCCCTGCAAGCCTGCCCATATGGCTGTTTTTATTTTCCACTGTCCGGATACCCGGTATGAATATTTCAAATACGATCTAAAGCAGATGCTTCCTGAGCTCCGCCCCATCTGCGGGGCTCAGATAAGCCGGCGCAATATCGAATACGGTCTTGCACCCGGACTGTCCCTCCCTGCTCAGGCGGTATGCGGCCCTGGCGTAGGCCACGATGACAGATGCCGTGAATTCCAGGTTGGAGTCCAGCTTCAGGCTGTATTCAATCACATGGCCGTTCTCATCGTTCCATCCCGTGCTGCCGGTGCGGATGACAAAACCGCCATGGGGAATCCCGCCATGGTCACGCATCAGTTCTTCCTGGCTGATAAAATGCACCGTGGTGTCATAATCGGCAAAATAGTTGGGCATGGTGACGATTGCTTCCTCGATGGCCTTTAAATCAGCGCCCTCCTCCGCCACCACAAAGCACTCCCTGGTGTGCTTTTCCCTGGTGGTAAGCTCCGGCGCTTTTTTGCTTCTCACAGCCGTAAGGGCGGCCTCCACCGGAATGGTATACTGCCTTGCGTCCTTCACGCCTTTGATTCTGCGGATTGCGTCGGAATGGCCCTGGCTCACGCCCTTTCCCCAGAAGGTATAGTCGCTGCCGCCCGGCAGGATGGCATTGGCATAGAGCCGGTTCAGGGAGAACATGCCCGGATCCCAGCCAACGGATATAATTCCCACATGGCCGCTTTCCCTTGCAGCCTTGTCCACTGCCTCAAAATGCCGGGGGATGTTGGCGTGGGTGTCAAAGCTGTCTATCACATTGAAATGCGCTGCCATTTCCGGGGTCTGCGCGGGAAGGTCTGTGGCGCTGCCCCCGCAGAGTATCATCACGTCAATCTCGTCCTTCATGGACAGGGCTTCCTCTGCCCCATAAACCTTTGCCCCCCTCAGTCAATATGCTGAGGCTGTCCGGATTCCTCCTGGTGAACACTGCTTTCAGCTCCATGTCCGGATTGTGCTTAACGGCACACTCCACACCCCTTCCAAGGTTTCCGTAGCCTAAGATTCCAACTCTGATTGCCATACTTTTATTCTCCTTTGTAACGTAATAGTGTGGGTTTTTGGTTTTTGTAAATTATACTACAGCCTTCTTTCCTTGGCAAATCATTTTTTATCACTGCGCCTTGACGCAGCGCATCTATTGTAACCGTTCAGACGGCGCCATCTATTTTCCCTTTCTCCGGCGGATACAAACTGCCCCGCAGCCAATCACCACAGCGCAGAGGACAATGCCTGCATACCATTTTAATCCCGATGTACCGGATTCTTCCCCGTCCTGCACTTCCTCCTGGGACGGGTCAGGCTCCGTATCCGTGATTTCATCCCCTTCCCCCGTCTGTCCGGCTGTATCTGTATCCTCCCATCCGGCGGCTGGCTGGAGTTGCGAATCACCGTCCCCTTCCTGTTCATACGGGAAGTGGGCCTGCGAAGGCGTGGCCTCTTGTATCATATCCTCTGTGGTCTGTCCGGCGGCTGTTCCTCCGTCCTGATAGACAGGGCCGGTATACGGGGTATAGGATTCCCTTCTGCGGCCTCCCCGGCCTCTCACCGGCCCCTCCGGCGCGTCAGACTCCTCCTGGGAACCCGGCTGGGTGTAGGAAGAACTTCCTCCGAATGTGCCGCCTCCGTATCCGCCGTAACTGCTGCCGTAGCTGCCCCCGTATCCCCCTCCATAGCTGTAGCCTCCTCCGCCGTAGGAAAAGGTGAGGCCCTGGCCGACGGTCTCCGGTATGGCAATCTTTACCTTGTCCGTCTCACAGCTTCCTCCGGGCCACTCGATGCCGGCCTTCACATAAAAGGAGCTGTCCCCTGACTGGAATCTGTATATGAGATAACCGTCCTCCACAATGCTTGTATTCAGGGTGTTTCCGGTCTCCTTCAGGAAATTTTCGTACTCCACTGTCTCCTGTCCGCTTTGTGAGGACGCGGCCGTCACCTTGTTCTTTTCCTTTTTCCAGGAATGTCCGCTTTCACTGCGCAGTATGTAGAGGGCATTGATATCAGAGGGCAGGTTCTTGAATTCCAGCCTGGCAGAGCCGCTGCCGTCAGCCCCTATATTCAAAAGCACCGCCTCTGTCAGCTGGGGCTGTGTGCCGCCATATTCCGGGCCTGTCTGGCTCTCACCGGGCGGAACCGGCTCCGGGGGATCTATGCGCTCATCACGGATGTCGGTTTTCTTAAGGCCTATAAAGTCCTTTCCCTCCTCCCATACCAGCATTCCCTGATTTCTCAGGATGATGGCCAGTTCATCTGACGTGTCCCTCTGCATCTGTCCCCGTTTCAGTGT
>JAJQEA010000318.1 GCA_021201905.1 Clostridia bacterium | reverse complement strand
TTCTCAAATCCAAAGGTCTAAACCAGACCTTTTGTTTTTAGAATTTTCAGGGTTTGTGTATTATTCAGTCTTCAATTTTAAAGGTACGATGAAAGCAATGCTTCCGACCGCAGAAGGAGGGATTTGAACCCTCGCGCCGCTACTAACGACCTACTCCCTTTCCAGGGGAGCCCCTTCAACCTCTTGGGTACTTCTGCTTGGTTGAATCTTGTTTCATATTCAATTTATATTCGCAGGCAAATCATTAAAACTCGTCTGCAGCGGAGAGGGTGGGATTCGAACCCACGCGCCCTTGCGGACAAACGGTTTTCAAGACCGCCTCGTTATGACCACTTCGATACCTCTCCGAACATACTTTTTTATTTTACAGAAGTTTCGACGTTTTGTCAAGTACTTTTTTTATTTTTTCAAAATTCTTTTTTCTGAATTTTGTGTTTTGTTGGCGTTTTCAGCGACAACTCGATTAGTTTATCATGTAATTCGACAGATGTCAACACTTTTTTCAACTTTTTCCAACAGCATTTTTTTCGCCGGTTTTTCCGCAGGCTGAGCTTTCATAATTCAGGAAGTCCCAGCCTGCATTACCATTTATTTTGACATGACAATTTCTGGAATACTTCTATATATCCTTATTCACAGCCCAACGATCTAACTGTTTAAGAAATTTGCTATCCTCCGAAACCACCTTAACTGGTTGTTTATAATCTATCGCCATAAGTCCTAACACGGATTTTCCGTCTGCAATCTGATTATCCATTGTATGTACTCCAATATCTAGCGGAGATGCACATGCCAGATGCATAAAATCCCTTAAGTCGTTGGATGTATACAGCATAATTTCACGTACCATATTGATACCTCCTTTTTTTCGGACATAGTATAACATCTTCGGATAAAATATACAATATCCAATTATGATTTTGTGTAATTCCATTGAGTTAAAGCGACACGTAACTCATCCTTTTCCGCTGCTGCCTTTTCAAATGCTTGTCCACTCATCACAATATCGATAGCCTGACGCATGGCCCGAGCCCCTGCCGTCGCACCAAAAGGATGTCCCTGAATTGCTCCCCCCGCTGCCAAGACCACGTCTTTTCCCACTTCTCTGATATATTTTTCCACCATTCCAGGATGAACTCCCCCTCCTATGGATGGCATAGAGGGCTTAATCTCATAGAAAGGAAGTGTGAGTTGAGCCACTGTCTGCATATACTTTTGATGAAGAAGCGGATACCCCCCCCCATAGGGTGTATTAATCATTACAATATCAGCTCCGGCAAGACGTGCAAGCTTTCCTACAGCAAGGGGCGATGCCATTCCATTCATGGTTCCTTCATAATACATTCCTGTGTCTGCCGAATGGCCCAGTATGGGGAGAACCGTACGCTCTGCCACATACTTAAGCATACTGTATCCCGTAGCCGCAAAATTAATCATTAGTCCATCCGCACCAGCTTCCTCTGCACGTTTTACATTGTCAATGATTTCACCCGCGCCGCTTGTTATATTAACAAAATATTTTACCCGTTCCCCTGTCCTTTCATAGGCTGCCTCGGCCGCTTCTCTATATGCTCTTACGCGTTCTTCGGGCTTGCTGTAAACAGGATTTCCGAGTAACTCATCATCTTTAATAAAGTCCACACCGCCAATTGCAGTCTCATAAAATATTCTTGCCCCCTCTTTTGGGGTCAGTCCTGTACATGGTTTTATCATATTCAGCAAAATCGGCCGGTCATTTATTCCAGCAAAATTCTGTATTCCTTTAATCCCATACCGTGGTCCCCTGAATTTACGGGCAAACTCCTCTGAAAACTCAATGTCCAAAAGTTTTACCTGGGCTGAGGTGGATGCATCATTGCCTAAAAGGGCCGTAACCAGCAGTGGCAGGTCTGTACCAAAATTTACAGAAGGATATGCAATCTGAATCAGATATTCTCTCCGGTCTTCGGTAATTTGAGTAGCCAACTCCAGTGAGGGCACATCAAATACGTTCACCACCTTCCCCATATACTTTTCGCGAATCTCCTCCGTAATTCCAGGAATCGGAATCCATGTTCCAATAGTCTGTCCCACCGCAAGGGTGGCCGCTTTCTTAAGGACATCCACTTCCCTCGGCAATCTGATATGATAAGTTGCTATTACATAATTTTGTTTGTGCACTGTCTCCGATAATGTATAAAGTAAAGAATCCATCTTTTCTCCTTTAATCCACAACGCTCTTATGCCTAATAAAGCAAAAGAGCCAGGCATCTTGTTTCGATACCTAGGCTCTGTTATCACTTGCTGATTCTGCTATATACTTATATCACGATTTACGCATTCTCATGAAAATACACATCCAAAGAATAAGGGATATTCTCCGTTCTTTTCTTCAGATTCTGAGCTAATAAATGACTGATCCTCTCGCTGTCCCGATGTTTCAAAGCATCCAAATAACTCTGATGCTCCTCAATCATCCTTTCCCTGGATTCCCGGCCTTCCAAGAGTTTCTGACCGTAGATCAACTTAAAGAATGATAGATTATCCCACAACGATTCTATCATTGCACAGATTCTGTCCAGCTGGCTGATTTTATAGATTGAAAAATGATATAATCTATTCTGCTGATACACATCAATTGCATCAAGCTCATCCTGCCTGACAATACGAATATATTCTGCGTGAATCTCTTTCAGGTTCTGGATGTCCTTATCTGTAATCTTCTCACAGGCATACTTTGCGGCTACCGGCTCCAGTGCCGTCCTTGCTATGTAAATCTGCCGCACATCATCCTTAGTCAATGTCACAAGCCTTGTCCCTGCATATGGAACAGACTCGGCAAGCCCTTTCTTTTCAAGATTGGCCAAAGCTTCCCGAATCGGCATCCTGCTAACTCCCAGCTGAGACGCCAGTTCCTTGGTATTCAGCTTGTCTCCCATTGACAGCTTACCACTCATAATCCATTCCATCAGCTTGTCCAAGGCCAAGTCCGGAAGCTTGTTATGTTGAAGCATTCCCCTGTCCAGATCATTCATTGTAATACGCATATTAGATTTCATATAGCTCTCACCTAAGTAATATTTACAAGCCAAGCTTCGAAACGGTCACTTTTAAAATCGCCACTTGCGCGGTTTCTTCAATTAATTCTGCTGTATGCTCTGCATTAATTGCATCTTTTCCGACTGCCACTAAGCCATGATCCACAAGTAAAAATCCGGGCAAATCTGGGTTCTCTCTATATATTTCTTCCACCATTGGGAAATACTCTTTCTTTACCATCGCCGCCGGGACATCCAACGTTGGTAAATCCGCGCTCATCTTGAGCTGGGCGTGCCATGTAGTTCTCTTTAATGCCTTTCCCGTGGACGCCCATGCAATCGAATACGGTGAGTGTGTATGTACAACAGCATTCACCTTGGGACAAATTCTATATAGCAAGCCGTGAAGTAAAGCCTCTCTTGTAGGTTTTCCTTCCCCTTCTACTAGATTTCCATCGAAATCCGTGATTACAAAACCTTTCGGCGTACTGTCGATAAAAGAGCTGCCACTTGCCTTCACAATCATCAAATCTCTCCCAGGCACCCTGGCACTCACATTGCCGCCGCTTCCAGTTTGTATACCTCTAGTATATGCTCTTTTGCAGGCTATGACAAGTTCCTCTGCAATTTTTTTAACATCTTCTGACATTTTCCAGAACGCCCCCTTGCCTTAATATTGTATTTCATTACCTATCGCACCACGCTCTTTAAGCTCATCCACCATATAGTGGGCGGCTTTAATGCCCCATTCCTCTGTATCCAAATTCCCCGGTATTGTGATGATTTCCACATTGGGATTCTTAATTTTCTTTAACTGACAAATAATAATATCATCCACCTCTTTATAATAAAGTACCTCGCCTTTGCGTGTATTATGACGCATTCCGTCTGTAGAAATCAGAAGCTTTACCGGGTAATCAATTTTTTCAATTTGCGCAGCAAATCTTGCTGTTGTAATCTCCGCTTCATCCGGAAGCAGCTTAATATGAGCTGTATTGGCGTTATGCATCATATAGACTCTTTCGGCCATGCGTGGTGGGAACTCTCCCACTTGAAAATCAATAAAATCCAGACCGCCCACACTGACCACCAGAGGTACCTTCTTTTCCACCCCACGAACCAGTCGGTACTTGGCATCTTCTCCATAGGAAAATCCGCCTTTAAAATACTCCTGCGTAATCTCATGTGTTGTTAAATCCAAAATGCCGTCAATCAGACCGTCTGCCGCCATCTGCTCCATGATTGCTCCGCCTGCACCAGTGGAATGAAAACCAATCGTTTCTATACCGAGTCTTTCCAGTTCATCAATTGCAGCACAAGCCCCTGTATTCGTAATCCCCATCAAAGTCACACCCACAACCGGCCTATCGCCCTTTTTCAGGATCTGACCTGCATATTTAACCATTCCTACACAGCACGCACACGCGTTTTCCATAATTTGTCTGGTCACTATGTTAAGTCCAGTGAAGTCACATATGGACGGAACCGTTACTATATCCTTTGTTCCTACCACACTTTCAAAGGTCTTACGGCCTGATGCCACCGTAGTTGCCATGACTTTAGGGAATCCAATGGGAAGCCGCTTCATGGCGTTGGTCGCCATAACCGTATTCTGAAGGGGGGGCGGGCGGGGGGGGGGGGGGGGGGGGGGGGGGGGGGGGGGGGGGGGGGG
>JAJQEA010000096.1 GCA_021201905.1 Clostridia bacterium | reverse complement strand
GCCTATAATATTTATTAGCACCTGTTCCAGCCGCAGGCGGTCCGCCACAAGGGACAAGCCCTGGCAGCAGGTGTTTTCTACAATAAACCGCAGGCCCTTCTGCTCCGCCTGGGGCCGCATCATTCCCTCCAGGGAGCTGACAAACTCCCCCATGTCCGTGGACTGCACATTCAGTTCCATCTTTCCGCTCTCAATGCGGGACATATCCAGGATATCATTGATAAGGCTGATAAGATACTGGTTGGATGTCTCCAGCTTATCCAGGCACTCCAGCACCCGGTCCCTGTCATCCGCCACATTCCTGGCAATGGAAGTCATGCCCACAATGGCGTTAAGAGGGGTGCGTATCTCATGGCTCATCCGGGACAGGAAATCTGTTTTGGCCTGGCTCACGGCATCCGCCCTGGCCTTCATCACAAAGGACGGAATGATTTTGCTCAGTTCCTCCAACAGCTTCCTCTGCTCGTCATTCCAGCTATATCCATCCGCCTTCACCTCGAAGCTGAGAACGCCGGCAAACACGCCCTGGTTCCATATAGCCGCCTGGAGACAGCTCATAAACGGCTCCTGACAGACAATAAGGCGGTTCAGCCCCGACGGTTCAAATTGGCCGGGCCACTGCTCGTACTGCTCCCTTGTTATGTAAAAGGTCTTATGCATCAGCAGATCCGACTTATCCCTGGCCCACTGGTAGCTGAACCGGCAGGTCAGATAATCCCGGTCCACATCCAGAAGGGATACCCGGTCCAGGCCGTAAGTCTTGCCCAGCCTGGCAAAGAGCAGCTGCACCGCGTCGTTTAAATTCCTGGCCTTCCCCAGAAGATCCAGGGCAAAGGAAACCAGGTCCTCCCTCTGCTCGGTCTGGTCCTGCTCTATGGTATTGAGCTGGTGTTTCTCCGTATACAGGTCCGTCAGCATCTCCCCCAGCTCATTGGAGGTGTCCAGGTAACAGGCCGCCTTGCCCTGGCAGTTTTCCTTCACGTACTTCAGGGTGCTCTCCGCGCACCGGTACAGGCCGCTGTACTCGTCCACCACCTCGGTGGCGCACATGCCGATGCTGACCGATATGCTGATATCCTTGTCGGACTGGAGCAGCAGCTCCCTGACCCTGGCCGCGACGCGGGGACCTGTCACCGTTGCCCCTGCCTTTCCCCTGCCCTTTAGCACCAGCATGAACTCGTCGCCGCCCATGCGTACCCTTATGTCATCCGGCTCTGTCTCGGCCCGCAGGATATCGGCCACCTCCTGTAAAATGGCGTTGGCAAAGGCAATGCCCTCCTCCTGGTTGATGCGGGTAAAGTTGTCCATGTCCAAAAGCATGAGGGCGCACCGTTCTCCCTGGGGTTTTCTGTTCATATACTCCTGGGCTATCCTGGTCCCTGCCTCCCTGTTCCACAGTCCGGTGAGGGAATCCCTGGATTTGGCCTCCTCCAAAGCCAGGGCCATGGTCTGTTCCTTGGTAATGTCCTCTATAATTCCCAGCACGGTGCCGTTCTGTCCGTTTTCCCCATATCCCACCGCAGACATGGTCACACGGCACCAGGAATTCTTGACCGTCAGAAACTGGGCGGAGGCGGTCCGTTTCCCGCTGTGGATGTCCTCGTACATCCGTATAAAATCCCTGCGGCCTTCCGGGGCCACCATCTCTTTGGCAAAGCTTTCCGGCATATCCGCATACCGGCCGCCGCACTGGTACCGGGCGCTGGTCCTGTCCGGAATGACGCAGGTCCGCCGTTCCGGGTAATAGTAAAACTCGCAGAGCGAGATGTGCTCCAGGGCCATGTTCAGGATTGCGCTGTTTGCCTCGGCCAGCTCTTTCAGCTGCTGGTTCTGGTGTTCGGCGCGCTTGCGGGTGTCAATATCCAGAAATACGCTCTGGGCAATCAGTTCCCCGTCCCCGTCCTGTACCATCTCCAGTTTTCCCAGTATCCAGCAGGGCGTCCCGTCCTTCTGGCGGACGCGGTACTGGAAATTTATGTTGTCGCCCGCCTTTTCCAGGTTGTCCAGCTGGTCCATCTTCATCTGGTAATCCTCTTGGGCAATCAGCTCCTTCCAGCTCCAGACTCCATGGGACCAAAATTCCTCAGGCTCATATCCCAGAATCCGTATGCTCTCCCGGTTGGCATTTTTAAACACGATATGTTCCCGGTCCAGCTGCTTCCACTGCATGATACCGCACAGAACCGACTGGAACAGCTGGTCATACCGGCTGGCCTGGCGTTCCTTTTCCAGGTTCTCCTGCTTCAGTCTCTCCTCGGCCTCCACCTCGGCGGAAATATCACGGAGCACACACAGGCAGATGTCTCTTCCATCCTCTGCCTGGGCAAAGCTCCCTGTCTCATATACATGGATATACTGGCCGCACTTTTTCCGGATACGGTAGCGCACCGCGTAATCCCTGTCTCTGTCAAAGGCGTCCTGCACCACCCTGTATACCCGGTCCCGGTCCTGGGGATGGATGCAGTTATCCACCATTCCCCCCGATCACCTGGCTGAACTCTTCATATGTATATCCCAGATAGGCCAGCATCCTGTCATTGACATAGTACAGAGGAAAGCCCGGTTCAAGGTAGGTGCCCAGCATGCCTCCGGGGATATTCTTCCCCAGCAGCTCCAGGGCGCTTCTTCCCATACGGCGGGCATATTCCTCACTTACGGATTCCGCAAAGGAGAGGGGGAAGAATTCGCCTTCCTCCTGGATACCGGCGGGTACGGACGCATGGATGGAAGCCACTTTAAAACCCTCTGCCGTGCGGACACAGGTGGATGTAACGCGCACTCTCATGGCAAAATTCCCGCCGTCGGGAAGTGTGCGCACCACAGTAAACCTGTCCTGCATGACGGCGCAGTCTGTGGTAAGGCGGTCCTCCTTTATATCCTCCCATATAAGCCGGTAGGCGTCCGGGTCCAGTGAAAACTCCTGCTCCAGCGCTTCAAGGACCTGTTCCTTTCCGCGGGAATACTCACCCTTCCCAGTGCCTATCCAATGTACATCATCCATCAGCCAGTCAAGCGTGGCTTTTACATTACGGTTTACCATGTATTCCTCAAAAAAGGCCCTGGTGGTATTCTCCGCATCCCGCGGTTGTTCTCCCATCTTCCTAGTCCTCCCCCTGGACCGCCGCAGGCAGCCCTTTGCGTGTATTGTTTCAATAATATAAAAACATTCTAACACATTCCCGTTAAAATAAAAAGGAGAATACCATTCCCCTTCTCTTTTACGCCCTCTTCCTTTTCACCGTCACATAAAAACAGTTCATCCCGTCCCTGTACTCCACCCCAATCCTGGCCCTGTGGCTCCTGGCTGTCTCTGCCGCTATGGCCAGTCCCAGGCCATAGCCGTTTGTGCTGCTCCTGGCGCTGTCGTCCCTGTAAAACCTCCGGAAAATCAACGCGCGCTTATCTTCCGGTATAGGTTCTCCCTGGCTGCACACCCACAGCCTGGCCCTGTTCCGGCCGGCGGGCTCCAGCCTTACCTCCGCCCGTCCCCTTGGCACGGAATATTTCACCGCGTTGTCCATAAGGGCCTTGATCAGCTGTCCCATCCGGGATGGATTACCCATCATCAGCACATTATCCTCTATCTTATATTCCAGCACCTTCTCCTCCTGATAGAACACAGGTTCAAAGGTCAGTATCTTCTCCATCACCAGGTCACTCAGGCTGAACCGGATAAATTCCCCCTTCCCCGGTACCCGGGAATCGTTCCTGGCCAGAAGCAGGAGGCTTTCCACCAGGGACCGCATTTCCCGGCACTCCTGGTTCACATGCTCCATCCACTTGTCCGCCTCCGCCGATATGCCGGCATACCGCTCCTGCAAAAGCTCCGCATTGGCCGTAATCACGGTAAGCGGCGTCTTCAGCTCATGGGAGGCATCTGCCACGAACTGCTTCTGCATGCGGACAGACTCCTCCACCGGCTTCACGGCCCACCGGGAAAAGAAATAGGAAAGCGCGAAGACCGCCAGCCAGATAGCCACACAGGCCCTGGCTCCGTATTTCATGCCCCCGTTTCTCAGTGAATCCTCATAGGTGGTATCCGCGAATGCAATCATATGGCCTGGGGGCTGGCTGATCCTCAAATACCTCAGATGATACGCGTCCAGTATCCCCATGTCCTCCTCCCCGGTCATGCCCAGCACAGCCATCTGCTCCAGGTATTCCGGTTCCCAGTAAGCACCGTATCCCTCCCCCAGCGTCACCGCGCCGTCCTCCCCCACCAGAACAGTGAAAAACGGAATCCGCGCCTGGGACAGGGCTGCAAATATCAGGGGCTGTTCCTCCCCGGACACCACCCGGGACAAGGCCAGGCTTCCCTGGTCATTTACCCTGTGCTTCACCACAGAGGTCACCGCACCAAAGGTTATCCCTATGACCGCTGTCACCACCAGCATGTTATAAATAATAAACTTAAGCCGAAGCCTGCCTATTTCCCGCATCACAGCACCTCCCTGCCGTTCTTTTCCACTATCCTGTATCCCAGCTTGCGTATGGTGACGATCATCACATCCGCCTTGAGGAAATCCAGCTTCTTTCTCAGAAATGATATGTAAATCTCCACATTGTTCTCCACTGCCTCCGCATCATTCCCCCATACCCTGGTGAGAAGGGTTTCCTTGGAAACCACCATATCCCGGTTCACCATCAGAATACGCATGATGTCGTACTCCTTTTTGCCCAGCTGTATGCTTTTGCCC
>JAJQEA010000032.1:31397-35912 GCA_021201905.1 Clostridia bacterium | reverse complement strand
CCATCTTAATGGCTCGTATGGGGTCCGCGCCCAGGGCCACCGCCCTGCGGATAATATAATCAATATGCCCCATGGAAATCAGGTCGCCGGGATGCTTGTCATCTGTCACCAGCATGCATCTCTCATAATAGGGGGCCTCAAACAGAGGCATAAGCGCCTCCAGGTTCCTGGCAGCCGTGCCCTCCCGTATCATGATCCACTGTCCTCTTCCAAGCTTTTCCAGGGCTTCTCCTGCATTTGAACACTCATGGTCAGACCACACACCGGAGCACACATAGGCATTCAGCTCATTCCCTCCCAGGAAAGGCGCGTGGCCGTCTATCACCCTGCCCCGGCTTCCCGCCTCCTTAAGCTTCTCCATCAGCTCCTCCTGGCCGGCAACCACTCCTACCGAATTCATCACCTCTGCCAGACCCAAAACCCTGGGATTGTCATAATAGAGCTTTATATCCTCCGGCCCCAGCACGGCTCCGGACTCGTCCAGTGCGGTGGAGGGCACGCAGGAGGGCATAACGAAAAATGTGTCCAGGGACAGTCCCTCTGTGGCCTTTAGCATGTAATCCACACCCTGGCATCCGGCCACATTTCCTATCTCATGGGGATCCGTGATCACGGTTGTGGTGCCGTGGGGAAGGACAGCCTTTTCAAACTCCGGCGGCGACACCATGGAACTTTCAATATGTATATGACCGTCAATAAAGCCGGGACAGATATACCTGCCCGTCATATCCGCGTTGATAAGTCCGTCATACTCCCCTATGCCGGCTATGCATCCGTCCTCAATGGCTATGTCACCCACCTCTGTACGCTCCGTAAATACATTGACGATGGTTCCCCCTTTTAACACCAGGGATGCCTTTCTCCTTCCGGCAGCAACATCCATCATTTTTTTCAGATCATTGTATTGTCTCACACAAATACCTCCTTCTGTCTATTCCTTATCCCCCATATATTTGATATCATAATACTATAATCTATATAAAAGTACAATATTCTGATATTATTAAATTTTTATGTAAATTATCACTACTACTTCATTTATTTGGTTTTTCTGCAAAATTTTTACATTCTATGACTAAAATGCTTGTATTTCCGCTTCATCGTGCTATAATAGTCTCATGGAAGTATAGCTCAGCTGGGATGAGCGTTCGCCTCACACGCGAAAGGTCATGGGTTCGAGCCCCATTACTTCCATTTTTCATACCCATTTTCAGTTTACGATTCCATTTCATTTTTCTTTCATCTCCGGAAGCCTGTTTTTTCCAGCCTTCTGTTTTTTCCCCTGCAGCCTTATTTGTTCCCATGGCTTTGTCCAGGGGATGGAAATTATCAATTTTAAGATTTTCTTAATAATCTATTCAAAGAACATTCAAACATTCCGGAGGATTGCATGCTATACTAAGCACATAAGAAATGCACGAATGTTTAACAACTATCCTTCAACCCTTTTTGAAAATCCGAAAATCCTAAAGAAAATTGCTCCGTACCACCTGGTACGGAGCTTTTTCTATGTACTGCACAATCTTTGGCTCTCTTTACCGCCGCCCCCGGCCCGGCTCCTATCTCCGGTTCAGCCCTGCCAGAACTTCCCTCAATTTCTCCACATTCCCATCATCAAAGCAATATCCGTCCATTCCGCAGCGGCGGGCGCCTTCGATGTTGAGGTCCAGGTCATCCACAAAAAAGCATTCTTCCGGCTTCAGATGGAACCGCTCAAAGAGATGGGCATATATCTCCTTCTGGGGCTTCAAACACAGGACATCGGCCGAGAACAGGATACCGTCAAAGCAGTCCGCAGCGGGCAGCACGTCCTTATAGCAGCTCAAAAGGCGGACGGATGCATTGGAACACAGATAGATGCCGTAGCCCATGGACTTAAGCCACCTGACCACATCCTCCATTCCTTCCTTCTTATACATGTTGAACTCATGCCAGCGGTTAAAACACAGGGCGGCCAGGCTGCGCTCCTCCTCCGTGTCCAGACGGGCCTGCATCTTTTTTAAGGCCATATCCTCCGGCACAACACCCATGTCCAGCAGAATCCATTCAGGCGATACGAATACGGAAGTGCTGACCTTTTTCCGTATCTCCAGGTCCTCTATAAAATGCCTGCACACTCCGTCCGCCGTGTAGTCCACCAGGACATTTCCCATATCAAAAACAATGTTCTTAATCATCCTATCCTCCTGCTCTCTTTTATATATATTATGGCTTTGGAACCTCTGAAGGGAACATTTTACCATATTCAAAAACCCGGGACAGAGCCCCGGGTTTCATGTCTCTTAGGCTTCCGGTTTTTCAACCTGGATAATGGCAGCCTTCTGCATAGGAATACGGCAGTTTTTATTGTTACCGAATTCCACAATGACTGTATCATCTGTCATGTCGATGATTACGCCATAGAATCCGCTGCTGGTGAGAATGGTATCACCAACCGCAACGCTTTCCAGCAATTCCTTTTGTCTTTGCTTCTCCTTCTTCTGAGGACGGATTGCCATGAAATATAACATACCTCCCAGAAGAACAATATAGAGAACCCAGAACATCGGACCACTTGTCATTCCATTTTCCTCCTTCACACCTACCGCCGCCTCGCCGCAGTAGTTTCTTATTCATCAGACGCCGTACTGGTGGCACGGCTGGAACCTTCCATACCTGCAAGCTTGGCCGCTTTATACTCAGCATAGAGGTGCTCCTCGATGGCGCCTTGAATCTCTTCCATCATTGTATTATAAAAATACAAATTATGCAAGGTACATAATCTC
This sequence comes from Clostridia bacterium, assembly GCA_021201905.1. Classification (GTDB taxonomy): domain Bacteria; phylum Bacillota; class Clostridia; order Lachnospirales; family Lachnospiraceae; genus Enterocloster. The sequence goes on along the minus strand of JAJQEA010000032.1, from coordinate 33,147 downwards.
ATTCCAAGCATTTCTTTTGCCTTCAGCAGATGGCGGATATAGGCCCTGCTGTAGGAACGGCAGGCAGGACAGCCGCATCCCTCTTCTATGGGACGGGAATCCAGCTCGTATTTCTGGTTAAACAGATTCAGCTTTCCCTGGTTGGTGTACACATGGCCGTGGCGTCCGTTCCTGGATGGATATACACAGTCAAAGAAGTCCACGCCCCGGTCCACTGCTTCCAGGATATTGGCCGGGGTGCCCACACCCATCAGGTAGACAGGCTTGTCCTCAGGCAGGCAGGGCACTGTCACATCCAGGATATGGTACATCTCCTCATGGCTCTCCCCCACTGCCAGTCCGCCCACCGCGTAGCCGTCCAAGTCCATTTCCCGTATGGTCCTTGCATGTTCCATACGTATCTCATCCACCACGCCGCCCTGGTTGATGCCGAACAGCAGCTGCTCCCGGTTCACCGTGTCCGGCAGGGAGTTAAGGCGATCCATCTCGGTCCTGCAGCGCGCCAGCCAGCGGGTGGTGCGCTCCACGGAATGCCGGATGTAGTCGTCGCTTGCATGGCTGGGAGGGCATTCGTCAAAGGCCATGGCAATGGTGGAGCCCAGATTGGACTGAATCTGCATGCTCTCCTCAGGCCCCATGAATATCTTGTGGCCGTCGATATGGGAGTTAAAATAAACCCCTTCTTCCTTAATCTTTCGCAGGCCTGCCAGGGAAAACACCTGGAACCCGCCGGAATCCGTGAGGATGGGGCGGTCCCAGTTCATGAACCTGTGAAGCCCGCCAAATTCCTTTATGAGCTTGTCGCCGGTGCGCACATGGAGGTGGTAGGTATTGGACAGCTCCACCTGGGTGCCGATCTCCCGGAGGTCATCCGTTGAAACAGCTCCCTTGATGGCGCCCACCGTTCCCACGTTCATGAACACAGGCGTCTCCACTGTGCCGTGTACTGTTTCCATGCGGGCGCGCTTGGCCCGCCCGTCCTTTGTTATGACTTGATATTTCATATGATAGCCTCAATTATTCCTCATCGTCTGCCAGGGCAGCTTTAATCATGATGGCGCACTCTATCCGCTTCTTCTGCATCTCACAGCCAATTTCATACGCCCCGTTGATGGATCCGCTGAAATTATATGCGTTGGCAGCACAGCCGCCGCTGCAGTAGAACCTGGCAAAGCAGTCCTTGCACTTAGGCTTGGCATATACGTTGCAGGTCTTAAACTCATCCCTGATGTCCGTATTCACAACGCCTGTGTCCACATTGCCCAGAAGGAATTTCTCATTGCCCACAAACTGATGGCAGGGATAGAGGTCGCCCCAGGGGGTTACTGCCAGATACTCGGTACCGGAACCGCAGCCCGCCATGCGCTTGGCCACACATGGTCCTGCCTTTAAGTCCAGCATAAAATGGAAGAAGTTGAATCCCCTTCCCTCCTTTTTACGCTTGATATACTCTAATGCCAGGCGGTCGTATTCCTTTAAGATGGCCGGGATGTCCTCCTCCCTGATGGCGTAATCCTCTGACGGGTCAGCCACCACCGGCTCCATGGACATCTGCTCAAATCCCAGGTCCGCGTAGTGGAGCACGTCGTCAGCAAAGTCCAGATTGTTCCTGGTAAATGTACCCCGGACATAATAGTTCATCTGCTTCCTGCTGTCCGCAAACTTCTGGAACTTGGGGACGATCAGGTCATAGCTGCCGCTGCCGTTGCGGAAGGGGCGCATCTTATCGTTGACATCCCTTCGTCAGTCC
>JAJQEA010000032.1:29875-31387 GCA_021201905.1 Clostridia bacterium | reverse complement strand
GCTCAGAACCACATTACTCATCTCGCGGTTGCAGAATTCCATCACCTCGTCATTTAACAGAACTCCGTTGGTGGTCAGGGTGAAACGGAATTTCTTGTGGTGGGCTTCCTCCTGGGAACGGCCGTATTCCACCAGCCGCTTTACCACATCCCAGTTCATCAGGGGCTCACCGCCAAAAAAGTCCACCTCCAGGTGTTCCCTGTTGCCGGAATTGGCAATGAGGAAGTCCAGGGCCTTCTTACCCACCTCATAGCTCATGAGGGCGCGGCGTCCATGGTATTCGCCTTCCTCTGCAAAGCAGTAGCGGCAGGCCAGATTGCAGTCATGGGCAATGTGCAGGCACAGCGCCTTCACAACCGTTTTCCTCTTTTTAAAGTCTACCACAAAATCCCTGTAAATATCCTTGGTGAGAAGCTGCTCTGCATCAATCAGCTGTCCGATTTCCTCCAGAGCCTCCTCTATATCCTCCTGGCTGTATCTGTCCTTCAGACAGGCCCTTACCTCCTCCTTTACTTCGCAGAGCAGGGCAGCCGGCTCTTCCATCTCCGGAATCCGCTGCGAAACCAGCTGCACGGCATCGTAGACAACCGGGTCCACCACATGGACGGAGCCGCTGTTGACATCCAGGACAATATGATAACCATTATTTATATACTGATGAATCACGAATCTACTCTCTCTTTCCAAGGGCCAACGGCCCCAAATCCTGTGCATGGTAAAGCCCCTATAATCCCATCGACCATAGGGGCTTACAACCAATTTCCTGTATGTATCTCTACTGACCGGCGATTAGCGGTTAGCGTTCTCGCAGCTCTGGTTTCCCACTGTACAGGATGTCTTGCAGGCTGACTGGCAGGAAGTCTGGCACTCGCCGCATCCGCCCTTCTTCATTGTGTCCTTTAAGGTATTGGTATTCAATGTCTTAACGTGCTTCATATTACGGCACCTCCTATTCATTTAATTTTATTAATTGCTTGAACATATAATTCCTTGAAATTATAACACAGGTTAAAGTCCCTTGCAACGGTATTTTCAAAGGTTTGTCATATTAAAGGCTCCCCCGGGAATATACTGCAACATAGATTCTTTCAAAAGGAGAACAATATATGGAAAATGGTATTGTGAAGCCCATGCTCCGCTCCCTGCTCATCTCCTATGTGCTGTCAGGAATCCTTCTGGCTGCCCTGGCCTTTGCCCTCTATAAACTGCGCCTGAAAGAGGGACAGGTGAACCTGATGGTGTATGCCGTGTATCTTTTGACCTGCCTGTCCGGCGGTTTTCTGGCAGGCAAACGCATCCGGCAGCGCCGGTTCTTCTGGGGGCTTCTGTCAGGGCTTCTGTACTTCCTGGTGCTTTTCGCAGTGTCCTGGGCCATGAATATGGGGTCGGCCATTGATATGGAACGCTCCGTCACCGTCATGGGCATATGCGCGCTGGGAGGAACCATAGGGGGGGGGGATACAAAGTTAATGAACAAAAGCGAGAATGCCTGATACCCATCATGGCCATGCA
>JAJQEA010000032.1:0-29865 GCA_021201905.1 Clostridia bacterium | reverse complement strand
CCCCCCCCCCCCCCCCCCCCCCCCCCCCCCCCCCCCCCCCCCCCCCCCCCCCACTCAGTTAATGATCCAAAGAGAGAATGCCTGCTTCCCTTCATGGCCATGGAATCCAGTCATTCTCTCTTCTCTTCCGTCAGACGGCCCTCCCCGGGGCCTTACTTTTTATATTTTTTCTTATTTCTTTTTCTTCTTCACACCCGTCTCCTCCAGGCTCCTCACAGCCTGTGCCAGCACAAAGACAGCGCTTCCCAAAAACACGAACATGTCGCCCAGGTTGAACACTACCTTTTTAAGGGATTTCCATTCAATGGTGAAATAATCCACCACATATCCCCGCACCACGCGGTCGTACAGGTTGCTGAGGGCGCCTCCCATCACAAGGGACAGGCCCAGCTTCTCACCAATCTTGCCCCTATCCTGCATCATGGCCGCCAGAGCCCCGGCCATGGCGGAGATCACCATAAGGGGAATCCCCTTTACCAATTCCGGTCTCTCCTTCATGAATCCAAAGGGAAAACCGCTGTTATGGTTCTTGTGAAGCTTTATAAATCCCTTGGCAGACGGCAGCTCTCTTGGAAACGTGTCCTCCTCCTGGCCCTCCACCACGCTCTTGACACCCAGGTCCAGAGCAGCCAGCCCGCCTATTATCCAGCCATAAATCATAGATTCGCCTTCCTTTCCACCCTTTTATTTCATTTTACTATGGTTTCACCCCTCCGTCCAGTGAAAGGTTTCTGAATTCAAGCATATACTATAACAAATATCCTGCCCGAGGTGTGCCATGGCAGACTGCCCTTTTAATTCCGCCGACGAGAATATTGCTGATTTCATATACAGAACCGGAAGCCAGCAGCAGATTGTCGGCAATCCGGCCGATATTCCCTGTATGGATTATGTGAACGATGAATACAATATCATCTACACTCCTCTGGATACTGTAACCCCTATCTCCCTGGTCCGGCACGGCTACTATTCTGTACCCGGGCTTTTTTCCCTCCTGGACAGCTCCAGCATGGAGGCGTCCGGCATACTCACCACCTTTGCCGCGCCCGCCCTGGGAAACAGAGGACGGGGAACCCTTATCGGCATCGTGGATACCGGCATTGACTATACCAACCCCTTATTCCGCTATCCGGACGGTTCCACCAGAATCGCGGGCCTGTGGGACCAGAGCATCCCCGTGGGAGCAGATGTCATCCCTCCCGGCGTGCCCGCCTATTATGAACTGAGCGGTGCCTCTTACGGCACTGAATTTACCAGGGAGGATATCAACACGGCCCTTGCCTCCGACAGCCCCCTTGACCTGGTACCCTCTGTGGATACCAATGGCCACGGTACCTTCCTGGCCGGCATTGCAGCCGGCGGCTCCCTGCCGGAGCAGGACTTTACCGGCGCCGCCCCGGAGTGCGAACTGGTAGTGGTTAAGCTGAAACAGGCAAAACGTTACCTGCGGGAATTCTGCCTTGTCAGTGAGAATGCCGACGCCTATCAGGAAAATGACATCATGATGGGAATAAAATACCTTCGGGTCATTGCATTCCGCCTGGGACGCCCCCTCATCATCCTCATCGCCTTAGGCTCCAACCTGGGAAGCCATGAGGGCACCTCACCCTTAAGCAACGTAGTGCAGGATGCCAGCCGTTTCCTGAGCCGGGCAGCGGTCATCGCGGCAGGAAACGAGACAGGACGGGCCCATCACTATTTCGGCACGATTCCGGCCGGAGAGGAGTGGGATGACGTGGAAATCCGGGTGGGACCGGAAGAATCCGGCCGCGGCTTTACCCTGGAACTCTGGGCATCCACTGCCGATACCTATTCCGTGGGCTTTGTCTCGCCCAGCGGCGAGATAATATCCCGCATTCCTATTATAGCCAGGAACGAGACCTCTATCCCTTTTCTTCTGGAACCAACGGTCATTACAGTCAATTACCAGCTCATTGAATCCGGCGCCGGAAAACAGCTGATATTCATGCGTTTTAAAAGCCCTGTGGCCGGCATCTGGAAGGTGCGTGTCTACAACACCCAGTATTTTACAGGTGAATTCCATATGTGGCTGCCTTCCGAAGGACTGATATCAGATGAAACCGTATTCCTGCGCCCCACTCCCGATACCACCATCACCCTGCCCGGCAATACGGGCGCGCCCATTACAGTGGGTGCCTATAACCACCTGAACAACAGCATCTACATCCATTCCAGCCGCGGTTTCACTCCCTCCGGCATAGTAAAGCCGGAGCTGGCAGCTCCCGGAGTCAATGTGATGGGACCTTCTGTGGGGCGCAGAATCAACGGCGCTGTCCCCATGACCACCCGCAGCGGCACCTCTGTGGCTGCGGCCCATGTGGCCGGCGCTGTGGCCAGTCTCTTTGGCTGGGGTATCGTGGAAAGCAACCAGATTGCCATGAGCCAGGCGTCCGTGAAATCCTATTTAATCCGGGGCGCAAAAAGAAATCCAGCACTCCGCTACCCCAACGAGGAATGGGGCTACGGAGCACTGGATTTATACGAGACCTTCCGGCGCATCCGGGAATAATCCGGTGCCTGGCAGGGCGTGCAATATCTTCACATAGGTATGAATCATCCGCGCATCTGTATCAATGGTCCGCCGTTCTTTTCCAGATAGGGACGGGTGACAACCACAGAGCCTATATTGGGGTCTTTGGGAATCTCATACATGATATCCAGCATGAATTCCTCCAGAATGGCCCTCAAAGCCCTGGCCCCGGTCCCTCTCTTGATTGCTTCACCGGCAATCCATCTAAGGGCCTCGTCCTCAAAAATCAGCCGCACTTCATCCATCTCCAGCAGACGTTCGTACTGCTTGGTGATGGCGTTCTTGGGCTCCTTCAGGATGCGGACCATCATGTCCTCCGTAAGTCCCTGCAGGGTCACTGTCACGGGAAGCCTTCCCAGGAACTCGGGAATCATGCCAAAGGTCCGCAGATCCTCATTGGTCACCTGGCCCAGAATATCGGGGTCCTTGTCATATGTATCCTTCAGAATGGACCCAAAGCCCATGGTGGTTTTCTTCATCAGACGTTCCTTAATGATTTCCTCCAGATCGGGGAAGGCGCCGCCGCAGATGAACAGGATATTGTCCGTATTCACCGTTGCCATGGGCGTCATGGCGTTCTTCTGGTTGGAGCCCACCGGCACCTCCACCGTGCTTCCCTCCAGCAGCTTTAGAAGCTCCTGCTGCACGGATTCGCCGCTGACATCCCTGGTATTGGTCTGTTTTTTCTTGGCAACCTTGTCTATCTCGTCTATGAAAATGATTCCCTTCTGTGCCCGCTCCACATCGTTATCCGCCGCAGCCAGAAGCTTTGATACAACGCTCTCTATGTCGTCACCGATATAACCCGCCTCTGTCAGGGAGGTGGCGTCGGCAATGGCCAGCGGCACATCCAGAAGTCTGGCAAGGGTCTTAACCAGATAGGTCTTTCCGCTTCCCGTGGGGCCAATCATCAGTATGTTGGACTTTTCAATGATAATACCGGCATCTGTTCCGCCATCCTCCCCGGCCCCGTCCTTAGAGGGCTGGTCCAGAAATGCCCTTTTATAATGGTTATATACAGCCACCGCCATGACCTTCTTGGCTTTTTCCTGGCCGATTACATATTCATCCAGCTTTGCCTTGATAACATGGGGCGCCGGTATATCCTTCATGGTCAGGACCGGCTGTTCCTTGGCCTTTTTCTTGATTTTCTGCTTTTTGGGAATCTCCACTGCGGGAGGCGTCATATTCAGATCATTGAGGTTCATGTTCATGTAGGGCATATTGGGCAGTTTGGAAAAATCCATGCCCCCCTTTGTCACGGAATCAAATGCCTTCTGCATGCAGTCATGGCAGAGATTCATGCCGCCGGGCATGGATATCATGGGGCCAGCCTTACTCTCAGGCCGCCGGCACATGTAGCACACCTTTTCGTAGCGGTCCTCTTCCTTTTTTTTGTCTTTATCTTCACCATGGCCGGATGTATCCACATCCTGGTTATACTCTTTCTCGTCCAAGTAAATTCTCCTCTCTGTTAAAGGGCGTACCGGGCCGTGCCGCTGTTGCGCCGCTTATCGTAAAGTATATAACAAAATGCTTCCCCAAACAAGAGGAAGCATTTTCATTTCATATTGTTTTGAAAAATTTTAGCTATTGGGCCTGGGGCTTTTCATTCTTCTGGGGCATGGCTTTCAGCGTGATGGCCACGGTCTTTTCCTGGTATTCCCCATCCTTCTGGGTCTGTACCGTCAGCTCAATCTGCTCTCCCATCTCGTAGCAGGCCAGAAGCTCCTGCAAATCCGTCATGTTCCTGACGCTCTGTCCGTCCACCTTGGTGATGATGTCCTTTTCCCTCAGGTCTGACTGGGCCGCGGCTCCTTCCTCCAGTATCTTGTATACATACACCCCTCTTGGCATTCCGAAGGCTGCCGCGGACTCTTCGTCCACGCTGGTTCCCTGTATGCCCAGATACCCTCTTTTGGCTTCCTCCACCGGATTCATGGTCTTGCGGTTCATGAGCTGGTTCATGATGTCCTCCGCCTTGGATATGGGAATGGCATAGCCGATTCCCTCCACCTCGGTGGAGGAATACTTGGCAGCATTGATACCGATCACCTCTCCCTTTATATTGAGAAGGGCGCCTCCGCTGTTGCCGGGGTTGATGGCCGCATCTGTCTGCAGCAGCTCCCTGGTGCTGGTGTTTGATACCCTGACCTCCCGGTTGAGGGCGCTTACGTATCCCACGGTCACGGACTGGCCGTAGCCCAGCGCATTGCCGATGGCAATGACGCCCTGTCCCACCTTCAGTTCATCGGAATTGCCCAGTCTGGCCACCTTAATCTTGCTCTTGGTATCATCCTTAATCTGCTCCAGGGGCACAGCTATGACTGCCAGGTCCGTCTCTGCGTCCGTTCCCTTGATGGCTGCGTCCACCACCTCATTGTCAATAAAGGACACCTTCAGGGAGGTGGAATCCTCCACCACATGGTTATTGGTGACAATGAGAAGCTCCTTGTCGTTCTCACCCACAATGATGCCTGAACCGCTGCTGGGCACCTCATATGTCTGAGGACCGCCCCTGAAGAACCAGCCATACCCGTAATTGTTGCTCTGGTATACCGCCATGCTGGTGATTGCCACCACCGTGGGCATGGCCTGCTCCACGATATCGGACACATCCGCCACTGCTTTTGAGCTGTTCCTCTGTCCCTGCTGGTATCCGCTGCTACCCTGGCGGGCGCTGCCCTGGCTGTCATCCTGGCCGCTGTCCTGGCTTTCTGTCTGGGCTTTTGATATCTCTTCCTTCTTTTCCGGTTCAGCCGACGCTGCGGCGCTGTTTCCTATGAATCTGGACGCAGCCACATTGACTCCCACCATCGTCGCCCCTGAGACAGTGCCAAAGAGAAGGGCTCCCGCCGTAATCAGGGCCGCCTTTTTTAAAATACTGCCCTTTTTCTTCTTAGGCGGCATATCCTCCGGCTGGGGACAGCGCCCATATGGGTCCCCGCCATACTGCCTGTTGTCATAGCTCTGGTTATCATAAGACTTCCACCCGTAATTCTGGTCGTTGTCGTACATTGTAATTCCCCTTTCTCACGTAATCTCCCGATTCTGTACACAGTTTAGCAACGATTTGTGATAATTGTGTGACCATTTTATTATATAAGGCTAAAAAAAGCCGGCAGGAAATGGTAAAACCCTGCCGGCACTTTTACAGCCTTACTATTTTAAATTTTTATATGAGTCATCCTCACATTAATTTCCCGGCCCAATGATGACGGAACCCGGTCCCTCCGGCACGTAATCTTCAGACGAAGCGCCAGGATAGGCTGCCGTGCTGCCCTTGGTGCTGCCCGGATAGGCTGCGGACGTACCCTGGCTGCCGGGATAGGCAGACGTGGTTCCCTTGGTGGCTCCGGGGTAAGCAGCCGTGGTTCCCCTGGTGGGATCCTGGCCCGGATAGGTGATTGCGCCCGGACCGGTTGTCTGGTCTCCCTCTGATGTCTCGGCCCCCGGGAATATGCTGCCTGAACTGCTCTCTCCCGGCCGTCCTGGATGAGCCGTACCGGAGCTGCTTTCTCCCGGCCGTCCGAATATATCATCCTCGGGCGGATCCAGTTCGTTGCCGAACTCGTCGGTCTCGATCTCCAAATCCGTTTCTCCGTCAATGATGGACTCATCTGTCTCGGATGTGCTGCTCTCAGACTCTTTTTCTTTTGTTTCTTCAGTGGCCTTGGTAGCCTGGGTGGGCTTGGGTATATACCCGCCGTCCGTTCCCACATGGTCGATTGGCTTGGCCTCATTGTACATGCCTGTATCCGCCGATATCTTGGCGCTGATTTTCTTTACCATGTCACTGGGCTGGTAATTTTCATCCCCGAACAGGAACTGGTGGAGCAAGGTTACATTGCTCTCCAGCGTCTGGGGAATGACACAGGCTCCCTTCTTGCCCATATTGGCATCGCTTCTGGCTGCCGGGAATCCCATGGTATCCGATATGGTATACTTGGTCAGATTTCTGGCTGCCGGTATAATATCATCCATCGTGACACTGGAAAGAATCTGGGGGAACACTACCTCCATCACATTGTTCACCACGGAAAAATCCGCTTTCTTAAGCTTCTGGAAACAGAGGCTGATGATTTCCCGCTGACGCTCTGTCCTGGCAAAGTCTGTATCCATCTTACGAAGCCTTGCGTATGCAACGGCCTGGACACCGTCCAGATGGTTGGGGCCCGCCTGTTTTAGCTGGTAGGAACCTACGCCTGTGGCCTCCACGGTCTCGGTTATAAAGGCGTTGATATAGTAAAACTCCGCCTTGCTCAGCTCCACATCCACTCCGCCCAGAATATTGACGGCATCCACCACCGCCTTCCAGTTAAATGTGGCAAAATCGTCTATCTGCAGATCCAGGTTCCTGTTCAGGGCTTCCACCGCCTGTTCAGGACCTCCCAGGAAGTAAGCCTGGTTAATCTTATTGTACAGTCCGTTATTACTTACACTGAGATAAGTATCCCTGAACACGCTGACAAGCTTAATCTCACCGCTGCCCTGGTCAATGTTGCATATGATGATGACATCCGCGTTATTGCCCTTTCCCACTGAGTTGTTTCGGCTGTCCACGCCGAAAAGCGCGATGATCCAGTAGCCCTCCATCTCCTCCACTTTCTGGTTTGAGATATTGGGGTTTGTTACCTGGGCGGGCTTAAAGGAACTTGGCTGAATCAGGCTCATCTTATTCTGCGCGTATCTGTAAAGCCCGGTCAGCAGCAGAAATATGATTTCCAGTATGATGAGTGTAATGATTACCTTACGGCGGTGCTTAACCTCTGCGGCCGCCGGATCCGCTGCAGCGGCTTCCCTGGCCGCCCTGCGGCCGCCGGATCCGCCTCCGCTTCTTCCAAAGGACGTATCCCCTCCCTTACCGGCGCCAAGGTCTTCTCCCCTGCCATAGGAACGGTTGTACGTACGGCTGCCTGCCTCACCAGCCCCCAAATTCCCGGCTGCGGTCCTGGCGCCATTTCCCTCGCCGGCATACCTGGGCCATTCCCCCATCCTGCTTCCGGAGATTCCCGGCCTGCCGTCAGGCTTGTCTCCCGTGAATCTGGGGCGTTCTGCGGATTTTCCCCCTGCGTATGCGGCACGCTCACCGGCTCCGCAGCCTGTTCCTGTGTATCCGGCACGCGCTCCGGGTACACTGCCTGTTCCTTTGTATCCGGCACGTTCTCCGGACCCGCTGCCCGCTCCTGTGTATCCGGCACGCGCTCCGGCTCCGCCGCCTGTTCCTGTGTATCCGGCACGTACTCCGGCTCCGCCGCCTGTTCCTGCGTATCCGGCACGCGCACCGCTCTTGCCGTCTGGGTATCCGGGGCGCTCTCCTGTAAACCGTGGACGCTGGCCCGCCTTTGCCTCTCCATTTACAGGGCGTTCCGGCATCTTCTCGCCGGTATAGCGGGGACGTGCGCCGGAGCCCGCTGCCGTGCCTGCGCTGCGGCCATCCGAAGCCGTACGGCCCGGTGTCCTGTCAGCGGCAGCCGGTGTCCTGGGCTGGAACCCGCTGTCTGAACCCGCGCGGCCATTCTGTCCGGTTCCGTTTATCTCCTGACCGCTGCCTCTGGTACGCCCCCGGGACATTGTATCTGAACCGGCATCGGCACTCATATCGCGCTTTCTGCTGCGGCTTCTTAATCTCTCTTCTTCCTCATCAAATCCATTGTCAAACTCACGATTCATTCGTCCATCCTCATTCCATCACGTAAACCAGGCGCTAAGCACATATAAGCAGCCCCGCTCCTCTGATCCGCGGCCCCTATCCGGGCGCGGCTCAGGCACAGAAGCATTCTTAACGCAAACGTCATGCATATCAATATGCATTTTTATTAATAAACCCTTTGAAAACAGTGAGAAACATAATCTTGAAGTCAAAACCCAGACTCCAGTTCTCAATGTAATACAGGTCATGTTCAATCCTCTTGGTAATCGATGTATCCCCGCGGTAGCCGTTGACCTGGGCCCAGCCCGTAAGCCCCGGGCGCACCTGATGCTTAATCATATACCGCGGAATCTCTTCCTTAAATTTTTCCACAAACAGCGGCCGTTCCGGCCTGGGCCCCACCAGGCTCATGTCTCCTATAAGGACATTAAAAAACTGGGGCATCTCGTCAATGCTTGTCTTGCGTATGAAACGTCCCACAGACGTTACCCTGGGGTCATGGGGTGTTGTCCACTGGCTGCGTTCCCTGCCCGGGTCCTGGACCTCCATGGATCGGAACTTGTACATCTTAAAAGGACGGTTGTGCAGCCCTATCCTCTCCTGGCTGAAAAGCACGGGCCCCGGTGAAGTGATTTTGATTAGCAGGGCCGTGACCAGCATGAGCGGGGAAAATACAATCAGACCAAACAGAGCGCCGGCAAAGTCCACTATCCGTTTCATGGTGGCATTAAACACCCCGGTAAGGGGCACATGGCGGATATGGATTACCGGAAGTCCCTGAAGGTCTTCCATATAAGGAATCGTCGGTATTATGTTATTATAATCCGGTATGAACTTTGTATGCACGCCTGATTTCTCGCAGGCAGCCACAATCTGTTCCAGATTAGAGTACTCTTTGATGCTCAGGGTTATGGCTATTTCGTCCAGCGTATTGGATGCCAGGAAGTCCTCCAGATGATTGGTGGGTCCCAGTACCTGTACCTTTTTATACGCAAAGCCGGCGGGCCGGTGATCGTCCAGGATTCCCTGGACATGGTATCCCCACTCCGGATTGACGCTGACCCTGTCGATAAATCCTTCGGCCGCCCGGCTGTAGCCGATGAGGAGCACATGCTTCTGATTATAGCCGTTGGTCCGCAGGGAGCGCAGGAAAATGCGTATGGAAATCCGCTCTGCTTCCAGCAGGACGATATTGGCCGCAAAGAACACCAGTATCATCTTTGTGGAGAAATAGCTCAGATGGCTTACGAACCTACGCAGGCCAAACAGCACGAACGTAAAGAGCATGAGGCCGATGACATTGGCCTTGCAGATATTCGCCAGTTCCGAACGCCGCCCCTGAATCCGTTTGGGCACATACAGATGGAAACTGGCATATAGAATCAGGTATATGGGCACGATAAAAATAAGCGCCATAAAATATACCTGGGGCTTTAGCACGCCTTCGTCTAAGGGCAGTACCTTTCCGCTGATGACAATGAACCATGCCAGAGCGTAGGCCACCACAGTGACCAGTATATCCAGCAGGACATGCATGCGGTTCAGCCTTTTCTGGTTATCTTTTATCATTGTATTTCACCTTGGTTTCTCAGGGAATCCCTTTTTACCGTAAATATCGTTGTTATTATACATGATAAGCCGTCATTATTCTATAACATTTCTCTTAATTTCGAAAAAGTTCATAATTTAGCAATCTGCCTTGCGGCAAACTCATAAACATAGATAAGGGTCCCTGTAATCAATTCCCACTCAATGGCCAGATAATTTTTAAGGCGCTCCCTGCTATAAGGCACCTTCCGGCACCTCTTAGCGGTTGCCAGGCCTTCCTTCACGCCGGCCACATAATCCCTTCCAAATCCCTTTTTCTTAAAAAACATGTACTTGAGCCCCATTCCCAGGAGAATGGGAGGCAGGTTCACCGCCAGCTGCAAAAGGGGCATGTTCTTATAATTCAGATAAATATTATTCCTGGCAGCCAGCTTTACCTTGAAGGGGTTGTACTTGGAACCGCTGGTGCCGCTTCCCACATGATAAACCATGGCCGTGGGACAGTAGATGTTGTCATATCCCGCAATCCTGGCCCTGTAGCCCACGTCCAAATCCTCCAGATATGCAAAATGCATCTCGTCAAAATATCCGATTTCATCAAACACCGCCCGGCGGTAGATGGCTGCCCCTGCGCAGGCTGAGAAGATGTGGCAGGCCCTGTTATATTTTGCGGAGGAACGGCCCACTCCCCTCTGGTATGCCCAGCCCAACAGACTGTACATATCCCCGGCATCGTCCATCAGCTCCTTGTGGCAGAGCTGTATCATCTTGCAGCTGACGGAAAATATCTTTGGGGAACGCTCAATGGCCTTGAGCATTTCCCCCACATAGTGAAAGTCCGGCTCCGTGTCATTGTTGAGCAGAATCACATAGGGAGTTGACGCCGCCTTAAGGCCCACGTTCACCGCGCCCGAAAACCCTGTGTTTTCAGGCAGGAAAATGGCCGGAATCTCTTGCTCCTTCAGCCACTCCACGCTTCCGTCCGTAGAGCCGTTGTCCACCACCAGGATGTCAAAATCCCGGCAAATCTGCATATTGAGGGCTCTGAAACAGGGCTCCATAAATTTAAGACCGTTATAATTGGGTATGACGATGGTCACCTTTCTGCGCCTGCCTGCCCTGGGGCCTGTTTCATTGCCACGTCCCGCTTCATTGACGCATCCCGTTTTATAATCGCATCCCGCTTCATAATCATTTCTATGGTCACTCATGTGCTTTCGTATCGTCCTCCGGCGCAAACTGTTCGTAAACCTTAAGATCATAAGGCTCACCTATTTTTTCCTTCAGAAGGTCCCTGAGCGCAAAATTTGATTTGCGCAGCGTCAGGTTGGGGTTGTAGCAGGGATCGCCATTTTGAATGATATCCGGCCACTTCCGTATGAAGATGGCCACCTCCCGGTTAAAACGGGCTATCTTTTCAGGCGTGTCCTCCAGCCCTCTGGACTTGGATTCGTAGTGGTAAAAGCATGAATAAGGCGCATACACTACCAGTTTCCCCAGGGCGCGTACTTTCATGCAGTAATCAATGTCATTAAAGGCCACTGCCAGCTCCGGGCTCAAACCGCCCACCTGGTCAAAGACGGACTTCTTTGTCATGAGGCAGGCCGCTGTGACAGCGCTGTAGTCCTGGGCGCACATGGCCCTGTGGAAATAGCTGTTCTCCGCCTTGTGGAGGCCGATAAATGTATGGCCGGCAATGCCGCCAAAGCCTATGACCACCCCGGCATGCTGTATGGTGTCATCCCCATAGAGCAGCCTGGCTCCTGCAATGCCCACATCCTCCCTCTGGCAGAATCCCAGCATTTCCTTTATACTGTCCCTGTCAATCAGCTCCGTGTCATTGTTGAGCAGCAGCAGGTATTCACCCTTTGCAAAGGAAGCCCCATAATTGTTGATGGCAGAATAATTGAAGCCCTCCTTCCAGGTGACCACCCGGAAATTGCCGTGCTCTGCCTGCATCTTATCATAGTAGGCAAAGGTTTCCTTCTGGGAGCTGTTGTTTTCCACGATAATGAATTCCAGGTTCCGGTATGACGATTTCTCCATCAGGGACTGCACACACACATCCAGGTCCTGGCTGTGGTCCTTATTGGGGATGATGACAGACACCAGAGGTTCGCCCTGTATCTCGAAGGTGGTATGGTAAATGCCGTAATCCACACCCTTCTCCACCTTTTCCGCCGGAATTCCCATCCGCTCATAGTGGGCCATGATGGCCCTGGAACCGGCCTCAAAGGCATACATCTTGCTCTCCGGGTTGCTGGCCGTGGAATTCTGGTGGCAGCGCCAGTGATAGAGGACCTTGGGAATATGGTATACTCTCTTAGCGGCCTCCGTACACCGGAAAATGAAATCATAATCCTGGGCGCCGTCAAACTCCTGGCGGAATCCGCCCACCTGCTTTAACAAATCCTGCCTTATGATGAACAGATGGCATATATAATTGACGCTGGTCAGCAAATCCGGGTTAAAGTCAGGTTTGAAATGAGGGTCGAAGAGAGCCTTGCCATCCATGTCCAGCTTATCCTCATCGGAATAAATGACCTGGCAGTCCGGATTTTCATTGATTGCCTTCACCACCTCATAAAAAGCATTGGGGGGAAGTGTATCGTCATGGTCAGCCAGGATGACAAAGTCTCCTCTGGCCATATCCAGGGCTGCATTGGTATTGCCTGAGATTCCGCGGTTGCTGCCCAGAATCTCATAGCGCACGCGCCGGTCACGGTCCGCGTACTTCTTAAGCACACGTTCCAGCCCCTCTCCCCTGGGACTTCCGTCCGCAACGCATATCTCCCAGTTTGTATAGGTCTGAGCCATGATGGAATCCAGCATTTCCCTGAGATAGCGCTCCGGGGTCTTATAGGCGGGAATCACAACGGACAGCATGGGCTCAAAGTCAAATATATGCTTCCTCTGCTCCGCCAGCTCCTCGTCCGTGGGCTTTGTCAGCTCATACCACTCGCTGTAATCATAATCATTGTCAATTCCCTGGAGCTTGTGCTTTGACTTGACCACAAGGGCCTTAAGGCCGTGCTCCCTCCAAAAGTCCATGGCCACATGGACTGTCTCCATGTTCATCAGGTCCTTAAGCTTCTCCATGCGCTTGTGGGCCACGCTGGCCCGCTTGGCAATCAATTCCTCATTGTACTTGATTTTTACCTGGCGTCCCTCGCAGCGGATCAGCAGATAATAATCCTTCCCCCGCTCATAGGGAAACTGGATGTCAAATCCAAATTCCCGGTCAAGAACCTTCTTAAAATATATCTGGCTCACATCATCCCTGCGGGTATTTACATGCTTGAATTTTACTGGCTGGCGCTTCTCATCCTCCACCCGGAAGGTGGCCCTGCTGTCAGGAGATTTGCCTATGGCCCATCCGTTAAGGGTAATGGAATTCTCCCGGATGCGTACCACGTCTATCTTATATTTCATGCTTCATTACCGCCCTTTTTCTCTTCCTCATTAAAATTAATACGTTCTTCCTCAATGACCAGGGGGCGCTTCATCACCCGCTGGTTAATGCTCATGATATACTCTCCCAGAAAACCGATGAAAAACAGCTGTACCGAACCCAAAAACAGCATTCCGATCAGCATGGGCGCCATGCCTGCCGGGAAACGGTCCCACCAAATCAGCTTCATTACCAGGTAGACCAGGGCGATGAGCATGCTGACAACGGCGCATATGCTGCCGAAAATCATAGCCAGACGCAGACCTGCCTTTGTATAAGAAGTAACGCTGAGCATGGCGGCGTCGTACAGACGATAGAAGTTATTATGGGTCTTGCCCGCCCTGCGGCGGGGCTGCTCATAGGGAATCTCCTTGCGGCGGTATCCCAGCTCAGCCACGATTCCCCGCAGGAAAGGCGTGGGGTCATCCAGGTTGCGCAGGACCTCGATGAACTCCCTGTCATAGAGACCGGAACCGGTAAAATGCTCAATCTGCTCCACATCCGACAATTTCTTGATGGTCTTGTAATAGCAGCTTCTGAGCCAGTACATCAGGCGGTTTTCCTTGCTGCTTGTCTTGATGCCGATGACGATCTTATATCCCTTCTCCCACTCATGGATATATTTGGGAATCATTTCCACCGGGTCCTGGAAATCCGCCACCATCTCGATGACACAGTCTCCCATGACCTGGAGCATTCCGTAATAGGGGGAATTGAACTGGCCGAAATTCCGGGCATTGAGTATGGCCTTGATGCGCGGGTTGTCCGCGCACAGGCCCCGGATAATGTCCCTGGTTCCATCCGTGGAATCATTATCAATGAATACCAGCTCATAGTCATACTGTGGCAGCTCTTTTTCCAGGATTTCCGTCACCGCCCTGCTGATAGGGCCTACATTTTCCGCTTCATTATAACAGGGAATCAATACGCTGATTTTCTTCATATCTCTCTATGCTTCTTCTTTCTCTATGGTTTCTTCGATGCCTTGGCGGAAGGTATACCGTTCCTCCCACCTGCCGCTTGTGAGTCTCTTAAGTCTGGTAATGTCCGGCCGGATGGACAGGGCGCCCTCCTTGGCCTGCACAAAGGTCCCGTACTCCAGCGTTCCCTTAAATCCCACAATTTCATGGATTTCCTCCACAAAGGAGCGAAGGGGCCTGGTGTCCTGGCTGGCTATGTTGACAATGGCGCTTATGGGCCCGCCGAGACCGTCCTTTTTACAATCCCGGCCTTCGATTACGGCCTGCCTGTATAATTCATATACTGCCTGTACCGCATCCTCAATATACATAAAATTCCACATATGCCTGCACGCGCTCAGGGAAACCTTCTTATCCTGCCTTAAATCCCGCACCAGGGTGGATATGATGGACCATGGATGATCCCCGCAGCCGTACACGCTGAAAAATCTCAGATGGTAATAGCGAAGGCCCAGACGGCTGCAAAGGGGCGTCGCCTTTTGGTAAAACTCCCATTTTGCCTTTCCGTATTCATTGATGGGACGGCAGGGCGCATTCTCCTCCATGATTCCGTCCACGGCCCCGTATTCCACTCTGGACCCCGCGTCCATGAACACCCGGCAGCCCAGGAGTCCCGCCGCCTCCACACAGTCCAGGGATCCGGCCACATTGCGGGCCTGGACCTCGGGCGAGTCTATCTCCTCCCGGTTCACGCCGCCCCAGGCCATATGGAAAAAGCCGTCCGCCTGTCCCACCTGGGGGACGCATTCCAGCACATGGGCCAGGTCGCAGGCCACTGTATGCAGCCTCTCATGAACCGGAAGGGCATCCAGATGGAGGGAGCCCGGACGCACCAGGGCGTACACATGGGCCCCCTGCTCCAGAAACACCCTGGCCAGATTGCTTCCTATAAAACCGGTTGCTCCGGTAATTACTACGCGCATATTCTCATCCCTCCTAAACCATCTCCAGATGGTTGGAACGCATGGCCCTGATTTCCACGGATGTGCCGAACTTCTGGCGTATGCTGGCCGCTATCTCATCCGTATAACCAGGCGCCGTGATTATGATGGCATCCACCGGATGTTCATGAAAATAGTCCGGGCCAACGATGGGCAGGTGGGAGGAGGGGGCAAACTTCCCCTGCTTAAAGGGCGCGGAATCTATGATATACCTCGCCTTCTTTCCCAGCTTGGTAGTGGCTGCAAGGGTAAAGCCCTGGTGGCTGGCTCCCCAGACAGCCACCTTCTTACCCCAGGCATCCAGATACTTCATGTAGGACTCCATCTCCCGCTTCAGATTCACATAGCACTCCAGCAGATTCTCTGTATCCATCTGCGGGCGCTTTTTCACAATAACAGACAGGGTGTCCCGGTTGATGACCTCGCACTCCTCCACCTGGAAACCGTTGCGCTCTAAAAGGGGGGTGAGGGTCTCAAAGGTATAGTAGGCCAGGTGGTCCCGTATCAGCTCATAATAGCTGTTGTGGTCCATGATATATTCAAAGCTGGGGACGGTGATGAGTCCCATGGCATCGTCCTCCAGGTTGCGGTATATGGCCTGGAGCATGGTGCTGGGGTCCGGCTGGTGTTCCAGGAAATTAAAGGACAGGAATACGTCATACAGTCCGCCCGCAAACCGCGTATCCTCTGTCTCCGTAAACCCTTCCGTCACATCCAGTCCCTGGGCCCTTGCCAGCTCCACCAGATGGGGATCATGCTCTATGCCGTGGACCTCCACCGGGAATTCCGACAGGACCTTTAAGAATTCTCCCTGGCCGCATCCCACTTCGATGAACTTCTTTCCCTCCAGGTGATAGCTGTCAATGAGGTGCTTATACTGGTATCTGCGCAGCTCCACCATGGTACTTGAAAAACCTCCGGCCCGAATCACATCCCGGTAGTAGTCCACCGGCTCACAGTCAAACTGGACCAGTCCGCAGCCCATACACTGGCATAAATCCAGGGTCAGTCCCCGGTCCTCCTTTACCCCTCGGGCATCCGGCATGTGCTGGGCCGAGGCAGGCATATTATCTAACGTAAGCAGCGGCGTCTCCCATAACGGGGCGCCGCAGGCGATGCATCGTTTCATAGACAATTCTCCTTATATATTCCAATCATTTCCCTGATTCCATCCTCAAACGAAATCTCCTGGGCGAATCCGGCCGCTTCCTTAAGCTTCCCGATATCCGGCACCAGAGATACCACTCCCTCCACATTGGGAGGCCGTTTTCCATATTCATAGGTACCCTTTTCCCCGCAGAGCCGGTGCATCTGTTCAATGAACGACTTAAGGGGGCGGGTGTCTTCTCCTGCCACATTATACACGCCGGCCGGTACTTTGGCAAGCAGAAGCCCTGTCAGGGCCCTGGCCGCATCCCTCACATGAAGGAAGTTCCACTGCTGGGTACAGGCCTCAAGCTCCATCCTGCCTCCCTGGAGAAAGGTGTCCAGGCAGGTGGACACCAGGGACCAGGGGTGGTCTCCGGGACCGTAAACGCTGAAGATCCTGGCATGGATATAATCAATGCCCAGGGCCTTTGCATCTTCCCCTGCCCTGCGGCATACCTCCAGCTTGTCCTTTCCGTATTCAGAGACAGGGTGACACGAAATGTCCTCCCCCATAACGCCGTCCACAATGCCGTACTCGGCCTGGGACCCGCAAAAAAGAAACCTGGCGCACCCCAGACGGGCCGCCGTGTGGAGGGAATCCAGGGCATACCCTATGTTCCGGGCCTGGACATGGGGGTCCTGGCGGTTGGCGCTGCCGGCCCCCTCCCAGCCCAGGTGAAGCCACAGGTCCGCCTTTCTCTTGGGGTCAGAACAGGATTTTAAAACCGGACAGGGGACCAGTTCCGGGCAGACATTTAACTTACCGATGTCCTTTAGGGAAAAGGGAAGGACGGTAAGGCGCCCCCCTTCTTTTCCGGCCTTATTGCCTGTCTCTTCTCCTGTCTTTTCCCCGGCTTCCGCCCCGGGCCGTTCAAGCTGGCCGCGCCCCGGAGAGTCCGGCCTTACCACGGCAAATACATGATGGCCGCCTGCCAGCAGTTCTTTTGTAACAGCCTTTCCAATAAAGCTGGTAGCTCCTGTTACGATTACACGCATAACATATACTCCTTCTTATCCCTTTATCCTGGGAATAATCATATTCTCATCCATCTCCTCATCCGGCAGGAAGGGAGACAAATCCTCCAGGGGCGGCGAAACCATGGTGCCGTCGGGCAGTCTCTTTGCAGAAGACTTGGGCTCAAAATTCTGGTCCATGGACACGAATACCTCACAGATAACCGGTCCCTCCGCTGCCAGGGTTTTCTCCACCGCCTCCCCCAGCTGGCTGTTATGTCTGGCCAACACGTAGGGGTAGCCGTAGGCCGCCGCCAGCTTATCCAGCGCCGGGAAGCTCAGATCCCCGCTGTCCACGCCAATTCCAATCAGAGGCTCTCCAAAGAAATTCCTCTGGGTCTGGCGGATGGAATGGTATCCCCCGTTGTTAATCACGAATATCTTGATTCCCATTCTGTGGTGGATAATGGTCTGCAGCTCCTGAAGGTTCATCTGCATGCTTCCGTCTCCGGTTACCAGAATCAGGTCGTCTCCGCTTCTGTCCCCGCCCTGGCTGTAGCAGCCCTTATCCCTGGAAGCGGTCCAGGCGCCGATGGCTGCCGGCAGGTCATAGCCCATGGAGGCAATGGCGGAATTGGTGATAAAGCGCTGGTTCTTCTTAATGATATAGGCATGTCCGCCCACCACGCAGGCGGAGCCATTGCCCACCACCGTCACCTGCCCCTCTCTCAGGCGGCTGCTGACAGCATGGATAAAGGCGTACACATTAGCCGGTTCCTCATCCGTATGGGCAAAGTGCTTGGGCAGTATAACGGGATATTTCTCCTTCCACATGGCGCAGGTCCGGCTCCATGTCATATCCCGAAGGCCCTTTCCCCCATCAAATACCTGTCTGCCGCCGGGACGGCTGACGCTCCCGGGAAGGTTCCCCTCCTCTTCCAAAACACGGTCCAGAACCAGGTTCAGCTGTTCCAGAAGGTCCTTTGCGTCGGCATGGACCCCCATGTCGCTGCGGACCGACGGCTTCTTCAGCTCCTCCTCGTCTATATCATTGACAATCACATAAGCCTCCCTGGCCCATGTCTCAAAGTTATATCCCACCTGCCGGATGCTCAGACGGCTTCCCACGGAGAGCACCAGGTCGCTGTTCTGAACGGCAAAATTCCCCGGCCTGTCCCCCATATTGCCCGCGCGGCCCACATACAGAGGATGAGTGTCATACATGATATCCTCGCTGTCCCAGCCTGTAATCACAGGAACTCCCAGCTTTTCAGCCACATCCATGAACACATCGTGGGCTCCCGCTATGCGGATGCCGTTGCCCGCATTGATGACAGGGCGCTTTGCCGCCCTTATCTTGTCTATAATGGTCCTGGCAGTGGAGGCGTCAACCTTTCCCGGCAGAACCTGGCGGTGTTCTCCTTTTCCCGCCTCATCCTCCGGTATCCTGTGTCCCCCGTCCTTTCCGGCCCAGCCGTCTCCTCCGGCCTCGTAGTCAGCTGCGTCAAAGCCGGGAAGCTCCTCCGTCTCCACAAATGCGCCCTGGACATTCAGGGGAATATCCAGCCAGCAGGGGCCGGGACGCCCGGACCGGGCCAGATAAAGGGCCTTCTCCAGACAGTAGCGGATCCGCATGGGATCAATGACCATCTCCGAATATTTTGTCATGCAGTCAATGGCTTTACATATATCAAACTCCTGGTCTCCCATGGCGCGGATGCCCACGCCGGACCACCTGGCCGTGGTATCATAGCGCACCTGCCCCGACAATACCAGCATGGGAATGGAATCCAGCCATCCCCCCACCACTCCGGTGATTGCGTTGGTTCCTCCCGGACCCGTGGTGACGCAGAGCGCCGCAATGCGGTTGTGGATCCTGGCATAAGCCTCCGCAGCCATGGCACATGCCTGCTCATGGTGGTTATAGATACAGTGAAGTCCCTCCTGATGTCCAAGGCCGTCGTCCAGGTGCATGGCTCCTCCCCCTGTCACCATGAAAGCCTGGCTGATTCCCTCCTCCACCAGCTTGCCTGCTATATAATTGGAAATCTTCATTTTCATAAATTTAGGTCCCCCTTCCGGTCTGTCAACTATGGAGAGTATAGCATAAAACGCCTTAAAATAATACTATATTTTCTCTTACAATAGCCTCCGAAACGGCTGTAGGGGCCCCCTCCAGTGCCTTCCATAACTTCCAGCAACCATCACTATCAATACACATTCATGTCCGTTATAATAAACCACGTAATGCAACACCGGATTTTCGGCCACAGACAAACACACATATCAAAAAGGAGAGATTCATTATTATGAAAAAAACAGATCAAAGTTCTGGCTGTATTATCCACTGCCATGTTCATGGCAGCAGTAACCCCTAACTTCATCGGCACCGCTTCCACTGCTTACGCAAAAACCGCGGGCTGGACAGAGGAAAACGGCAACTGGTATTACTATGATTCTTACGGCGAGGCAATCACCGACACCTGGAAGAAGAATGGCGATGACTGGTACTACCTGGATTCAGACGGAATCCGCGCCGCAGACAGACAGATTGATGAGTATTACGTAGGAGAAGACGGAAAACGCGTCAGCATGAAGTGGGTTTCCGTGGAAAATGAAGATTTCTGGGATGAGGACGACGCTCCTGAATTCCTGTACTACTATTATGGAAGGGACGGCAAGGCCCTGACCTCCAAATGGGCTTCCATCAATGGAAGCTGGTATTATTTCAACGAGGACGGTATCATGCAGACCGGCTCCATTACCGTAGATGGTTACAACTACTATCTTGGCGAGGACGGAAGCAGAAAGACCGGCTGGGTTCTTCTGGCAGATGAAACCGATGATCCGGAATACGTTGAATCATGGTATTACTTCGACAATACGGGCAAGCGTATTGAAAATGAAGTTGACAAGAAGATTGAGGGCCAGTACTACACCTTTGTGGACGGCCGCATGCAGACCGGCTGGTACAAGCTTCCTGCCCAGGCAGCAGCAGAGTCCGCCGAAGCCCAGACAGCTACCCCTTCCGAGGCTGCTCCTGCAGCTGAGCAGACCGCTGCCGGCTATCAGTACTACGATGAGGACGGAAAGCGCGCTTCCGGCTGGAGAACCATCGAGGGCGTGGAAGGACTCAGCGAGGAAGCAGAACTTTACCGCTTCTACTTCAAGAACGGCAAACCGTACCATGTAGAAAAAGGCCTTGAACTGTTCACCATTGACTCCAGAAAATATGCCTTTAACACAAAGGGTGAGATGCAGACCGGCAAGAAGGTGGTAAACCTGGGAGACGGCAACGTGGCTAACTTCTACTTTGATGAAGAGGGCGTCATGAAAACCGGCAAGCAGGTCATCTTTGACGAGGACTTAGGTGAGACACAGAACTGGTATTTCCACACAGACGGCTCCAGAAAGGGCCAGGGCTTCCACGGCATCAAGGACAATGTGCTGTATGTATACGGCCTGCGTCAGGAAGCTGACAAGGACCTACGCTTTGCGCCTGTAGAGTTAAATGACAATCAGTATCTTGTAAACAGCAACGGCGCCGTACAGAAGGCCACCTCATCCTCCAAATCAAACGCTATGCCTGAGCTTGGCAGCGGCTACAAGGATTTCAAGGACGAGAATGACAAGGTATGGACTGTAAACACCGAAGGTGTCATCCAGTCTCAGAACACTGCCCAGTAACACGCACACAGCAACCATAAGACCGCCCCTTCATCCGTTCGTTTCACCGGCGGTCCACGGCAGACTAACCAATTAGTCTGCCGTTTTTTTGTCCAATCTGATGAATTTACAAAAATCGTGGAAAAAAGTGGTATATTTTGCGATTTGAAACGCTATATATATTAATAAGTATTGATCAGGAGAGGACATTATGAGAGAACTTGCTGTTTTTTATTGCCCCAAATGCGGACACTATGCCTACTATCAGACATCCCGTCATCCCCAGTGCCCCAAATGCGGCACCCAGGAAGCCATGTACATGGTCAGGATGCATTACACGGAATTTATGCGGATGTCCTGCGATGAGCGTGACGAATTTCTCTCCAGGGAAATCCTGAAGACCAATCCGTCCCTAATCACCCGGCTGACCGAACCCCACAAGCGCTACAACAGCCGTGAAATCATTGCTGAAATGAACAACGTAATCATGAACCTGGATACAGAGAACAAGATTCTCAGCGATACGGTGAAATGGATGCACGACACCATATGGGAACTGATGCATGAAAAGCGGGAATCCGGCCAGGGCAGGTCCCCTGCCTGCAAAGACTGCCGGGACCGGCAGCCGTCGGAGGAATCCATGGAGGAAACAGCGGAGGAAACAGTGGAGGAGGAACAAACAGGGACCGCTTACAGTGAAGCCGCTTACAGTGAGGCCGCTGCCGCCGATATGTCCCGGGCCACCCCCGATATGCCCCAGACCTCCGCATCAGAAAGAGAACAGGAAGCATAGCTGGCTCCTCATCCAAAAAACAAATCTGAAAAACATATAAATTTCCAATTTTATATATCTTTTGTGCAAATAGTGCGTTATGATAGTATATACAAGAGATGTTTTGTGCACAATTATATTTTTAAGGTTGGAAAGGAGTGGAACTATGAGCCATAAGATTATCACTATAGCCCGTCAGTTCGGCAGCGGAGGCCATGAAGTCGCCCAAAGGCTGTCAGACCAGCTGGGGATTCCTCTCTATGACCGGAATCTGGTGGAGATGGCCGCCGAGCGGATGGGACATTCTCCTGTAAGCGTTGAAAAGGCAGACGAGTCCGTGCTGTCCTCCTTCCTGGCCAGCTATCAGATTCCCAAGGAGCCCAATTCCGTGACCGGGTATGGATTGTCCCTGAATGACAGCACGTATGTCACCCAGACCATTATTATAGAAGCCCTGGCCCAGAAGGGCCCCTGCATCATCGTGGGCCGCTGCGGCGATTACGTGCTTCGCAGCTATCCTGACCTGATTGACGTATTTATCTGTGCCGATATGGAAGACCGGGTGCGCCGGATTATGGACCGCTACAGCTTTTCAGAGAGGGATGCGGTCAGCGCCATCAAGTCCACGGACCGCCGCCGCAAAAACTATTATGAAAACTACACCAAACGCAAATGGGGCAGCATTGAGTCCCATCAGATGCTCTTAAACATCAGCAAGCTTGGAATGGACAAGACCGTGAGAATCATCAAGGGAATCTACGAAACTCCCTAAGGCGGTTCCCGACGGTCCATAAAAGACAGGCGCCTGAAGGTATTGTATTTCCTTCAGGCGCCTGCCTCGCATATGTACGTCTGTTTCTCTTTCTTTATTCCCCGGACTTATCTCCACGTCCCATCCCTGTCTTTGAAATATATCCCTCATACCGCCTCAGCGCATTCTCCTTAAAAGGCGCGCTGACCGTAAACTCCGAACCGTCAAACAGGGTCACCATGCGTACGCTGAAGATTGCCACATATCTGAGATTTACGGCATAGGACTTATGCAGCCGTATGAAACCGGCCTGTTCCATATTGATTTTGGAAAACAAATTTTCTAAGGTGGAATAGCAATGATATGTATGGCCGGCAGTCACAATCTTTACCCGCCGGTTATCACCTTCAAAATAGAGGATGTCTTTTAAAGGTATCCTGTAAACGGTCCGGCTTGATTTGAATTCAAAGATTCCGGCGTCACCCTCTATCTTTTCGCAAGCTTTATAAAATACATTCTGGAAGTCCTCGGACCTGATTGGCTTCTTTAAAAAATGAAAGGGCTGGAACTGGAATAAATCCAGCGCGTATTCATCCCCGTAAGCCGACATATAGACAATCATGCTCGTATCATTGCCCAGCTCCTCCCGGATGAACCTGCCCAGTTCAATTCCGCTCCTGTCCCTCATCACAATGTCCAGAAAAATCAAATCATAATGGCATTCCTTAAGTGCTTCCTCAAACTCCTTACCGGTGTTGAATATCTCCACCTCCAGCCTGCGTCCCTCTTTCCATCGCCTGATATAGTCCTCCAGCTGGCTGCACACCTGAAAGTCATCATCACATATTGCTATCTGTATCATGCACCTGTCCCCGTACTGCAATTTTAATCTCTAGTATTTTACACCCCCCCCCTGGTATTATTTCTGTTTATATGTTGAAAAAAGGCGGTTACACGTTGAAATTTGTCAAAAATCATCCTCCCAGGGTAATATCCTGGGCTGCGTACCACTTAAGGGCATCCTCCACATGCTCCCTCTTAAAGTCCGGCCAGTAGTCATCCACCACATAGAAATCCGAGTACACGGACTGCACAGGCAGAAAACCGGAAAGACGCCGCCTCCCGCCCCACCGTATAATCAGGTCGATTCTGGAAACCTCAGACGTCTTAAGCCCCGGCCCTATGGCTTCATCCTTATACCCCCAAATCCCACTCCCAGCTGTAGTTCACCAGAAAGTTAATCTTCATCCCGCCTTTTCCAAAATCATGTCGGACGGTAAAGGGCAGAAGCTCTTGGGGAAACATGGGGGACTTTGTATTTCCCAGCACAAGCAGGCTGGCGTCTTCCTTTGCCAGCTCCTCTACCGCCGCCACGCAGGCCCTGGTAAATGCCTGTCTCTGGACAGAGGGCCGCTTTGTGTTATCCACCGTAAAACCATAAAAGGACATTTCCCCAATGCCCAGTTCACGGCACATGCGGTACAGGGACATCCCGGGCGAGATTCCGTGTCCGTACCCCTCTGATTTATCCATGCCCTGGCCTTTGGCCCATCTCCGGTTTCCATCCGGGATGATTCCGATGTGTTTTGGCAGTCTCATACCATCTCCTCCATTCCTGCTTATATATGGAAAGTATGGTCTTAAATGGGAAATCTATACCAAAGGCAGCGGCAGTGTGTCACTCCTCCATGATTTTCTTCGGCTTATCCGTAATCAGATTATCCGCCCCGGCTTTCCTGCATTTGTCAACCGAGTACGCGTCATTGACTGTCCAGACTATAACTTCCTTGCCCAGCGTGTGGATGCGGCTCACGGTCTCTGGATTTATGAGGTCTATGCTCAACACAAAATTGTCGGCGCTGGCAAATGCCTCCGGCTGCTCTATGGCCTTGGACGAGATAAATTCGGTCTTCAGGGACGGGTCCAGCTGCTTTACCACCTGCAGGGAATGATAGTCAAATGAAGTGATCATGCACTGGTCTGTCATGTTCTTTTCCTGAAGCAGCGAAACCAGGCGCAAAATAAAGTCCTGGGTCTGGTGGTCGTTGACCTTCACCTCTATGTTCAGCTTTGTCTTATCCTTGCAGTAATCCAACACCTCCTCCAGCCTGGGTATCCTGGTATCTCTGAAAAACGGGCCCCAATGGCTGGCGGCATTGATTTGGCTCAATTCCTCATAGGTCATATCCCATATTTTGTCCGGCTTTCCTGTCAACCGCATCAAATCCGCATCGTGAAAAATCACCAGGACCCCGTCCTTTGTCTGTGTCACATCCAGTTCAATCCAGTCAGCCCCATTTTCCACGGCAGCCTTAAAAGCCGGCATGGTATTCTCTGGCGCCTGGGAATTGTCCCCTCTGTGGGCAGTAATTTCCACCTTACTCATCCATCCGTCCCTTGTCTGGTCCTTTGTCAGGACCCGGACAGGCATCATGGACGCAATCAGCGCCGCGCCTAAAAGGGCTGTTGTTATTTTTCTTTTCCGTATCATATCAATGCTCCGTATTTTACTAATGCTCCGTATCTTATTAATACTCCATATCATATCAATACTCCACCTATATTCATACTCAAATATCTTCTATTCTGCTCCCCCGTCCTCTGAACCGTCAAACACAAGGCGCATCTGGCCGCCGCCGTCGGGCCGGACAACCGACTTCATCTCCCGCACCGTAATCTGTTCCTCCCCTGTCAGAAGACCGCAGAGAAGGGGCGATTCCGGGTCATGCATTCTTCGGTTGGCTTCCACCTGGGCCGGACTGAAATTCGCATAACAATACCTGCAGAAGTGGGAACAGGTGTTGTAAGCGCCGATATCCACGCTCTTAACACAGCCGCATTCCTCCCTCTGGGTATGGTCCTTCTTTACCGCCAAAGGCCGGCCCAGCAATCCGGCAATCAGCTGGTCATCTATACATTTTCCCTTCTGGATATGGAATCCGGACAAATCCGCTGCCTCTGAACATGTCCTGATAGTCATGCCATGCCGTTCTGCCTCCGGCCCCATGAAGGATGCCAGGGATATTATATCCTCCCCTGTCATTGTGCGGGGCTGAATCTGTTCCATCCGTCCTTTTATTTTCCGGTACATGTCCAGGAAACTGACGACACAGGTATGGGTGTATCCTTCCAGATCTGCGCACAGCCGGGAAAACCATTGGAAATGGTACTCCCTGGTATAGGACGGACTGAGAAGCACCGGATCATACCTCCATATGACCCGCTCAGGCCCCAGCCTGTAAGACAGCTCCCGAAAGGTCCTCACCAGCTCATTCTTATGGGGAAGCCCCGGTTCCACATCCGGACCATAGGGCGTCAGGGTGAATTGGAAATAATAGGGATACCCCAGCCGGTCCAAAACAGAAAGCCTCTCCATCATAGGGCCCGGGTCCTTTGTCCAGAACACAAAGCAGTCCACTGTATCCGGGCTCAGAAGAATCTTGCTGACCTGCCTGGGATTCATGGGATTCTTTACATACAGGTACCCCTCCTCCAGCCGTCTGTAAAACCAGTCTGAATAAAAGGCGGGAATGTCTGTCCTTCTGCTGGCACTGACGATCATGGCCGGGCCTCCCTTCTTTGGCTTGTGGTATTCTGTGTAGTCTAATATAACATATGGGGTGGACGGAAGCAATCGGTGAGGCGGCTAAAATCCTTACATTTGTGGTTAGATATAAAAAATCCACTCAGCAAGGCTGGATTTTATCCCCCTGGCTAAATGGATTCATTTTTAAATTATTTATCAACAAAAGACGGAACGGGCTGTGGATTCACACTGCCCTTTCCGTCTTTCCTACAAGTTCTTATTAATATTTTTTGCCGGCCTCTCCCGGCCTCCTCTTTCACCCCTTCTCCCGCTTCGCCGCCAGCAGCTGGTCCAGATAAACAGACTTAAACTGTTTGCTGGCCATGGCCTGCTTGAGGGGCGGCAGCTCCAGGATCGCGCTGAACAGAGCGGCCATGGCCCTGTGGTTGGAAAATGCCTGGTTATCAAACACCAGATTGGCCAGTGTTCCCTTCTCAATGGCCTGAAGAACAAATCTGTGGGTGCTGTTCACCGGAGTAATGATCTGCTCCGGCCTGCGCTCCATGTGAATCGCCCTGGCGCCGCAGTTCCTGGCGCATACACCGCAGCCCAGACAAATATCCTTATCCACCACGGCACGCTTTTTTCCGTTCTCTCCAGCCTCCATGGAAATGGCCAATACCGGACAGACCTTTGCGCACTTTCCGCAGCCAACGCATTGGTCCCCGGAAATGTCAGGAATATAATTCGTGGTAGCCACAGGCTGCATGGGGCTGAACCGCCTGGCAGCCTGAAGGGCTTCACAGCAGCACCCGCAGCAGTTGCAGATAAAAGCCGGGTGCTCCCGCACATTTTCCCCTATCTGTACCAGATTGCTGGCATAAGAACGCTCCAGTGCGTCCAGTGCCTCCTCCCTGGAAATAAGTCTGCAGTAATCCCCGTGCTGGGCCAGGGAACGCGCCACATTATCAAAGGTCAGGCACACATCCCAGGGAGCGTTAATCTCGCAGGGATGGCCTGCGTGGAACATTTTATGGCGGCAGTAACAGAGGCCCAGACCGATATATTCTGCCTCCTCCACGATATGGGTCGCCCGCTCGTAATCCAGAATGTGGTTCATCTTGTCATTGGTCAGAACCGGCTCCTGGACGAACACGCGGCCCAGCTTTGTCTCCGTGGCATAAAACAAATCCTTGATGAAATCCTCCTCCACATTCATATACTGGTAATACAATTCACTGAGATACTTTTGGTCAATGTCTCCCCTGGTCCTCATCAGAGCAAATTCAATGAATCCGGCCATTGGTGGAGGCATCACGAATTTGCGCACCCCCTTGTCCCAGGAATCCACCAGCAATGCCTTGCCGCACAGATGGTCCAGCAGCTTTTCCGCCTTATACTCCGAAGTGCCCCATATCTTTGCCGCCTTTTTTATGGTAAACGGGCGAACCGGCAGCAGCGCCACCCATTTGGCCTCTTTTTCAGAATAGAGAACCTGCAGTATCTTATACAGTGTCTCAGAGGCCGGGGCTCCCTGGGTAAACCAGTTGATACGGTCTCCCAGGTTCCGGTATGCGTCACGGGTTGTAAGATGTCCCATTGTCTTTACCTCCTCCTTGGATTTTCCTTGATTGTTCCCGTTTTTTCCCCTGGCATACCTCGGCGCGCCTGAACATTTATTCCTGCCAGCTACGCCTGGGCATATCCGGGCATGGAGCAACCTCTTTACCATCTACTTTAGCACTGCAAAAAATAATATTCAACAGAAAGTACATCACATGCTTCCTCTCCACAAAATCCTGTTTTGTTTTATGGTTCTATACCATTCATCCGCCAAGCCGAACATATGTTCTTATTTTTCTTGACAAACTCCCCCCACAGTGATATCTTTAAATTACATCACATATTCCATTTTCCACATGAGAGGTGGAAAAATATGCAATATTATATACGTATTGATAACCGGAATGTATATGTCTCGGAAGAGATTTATAAATTATACTGCAAAGGAGAGCGGAAGGAGCGGTATTTCCGGGAATCAGATATTCATAACAAGACATTTTATTACAATGCACTGGATACAGAAGATTTAAACGGCTGCGACCTGTTTCAGGACACCCGCTCCAAGCCTGTGGATGAACAGGCAGAAGAATCCCTGGAGCACTCCCTTCTCCTTGAGGCCATGAAGGACCTGGATCCCAAAGAGAAGGATATCATACGCCATATCTACTGCTACGACCAATCCCTGCGCCAGATTTCCAGGGAAACCGGAGTTCCTGTAACCACCCTTCATTACCGCCATGGAAAGATTCTCCGCAAGCTGCGGAGCCTCATGGACTGAAGGAAAGATGCTGCACAGATTCTCACAGGCATTTTGGCCAAAGGGCCGCCCGCGCTGACATTCAGGTACCTGCACACATACCTGTTGGCTCTGGACGGCCTTTCCTACCCGGTTTTAACAGAACATACGTTCTGTTTATCGGATGAATCTTGTAACCACCTAATCGTTGCTTTTACATGGAATAAAGGAGGAATCTGGTTTGAATATTGTTATATCAACTGAACATAATCAGCTTTTCAGACAACTTTACGCTGCCGCGGACTCGGCCATCTCCGGCCGGCACCTGAGAGGCATGGAGCTATATGCCTTCAGAAGCCTGACGCCGGAAGAGCTTCTCAGGGAAGCGGCCGGCTCTCCCGGAGAGCTGTGGCTTATGTTCTTTGACAGCGACAGCCGGTCCGACTGGACAGATGTCCTGGACAGGATTACGGCAGTCAGCAGTCAAATCATGGTATGCGTGGTGAGCAGTGATTACAGCACCGCGGCCCGTCTGGTCAACAGCCACTCCGTACGCGGCATTGCAGGATATATCCATCCTGTCCATGACAATTTAGAGCGCTCCTGCCTGAATATCCTGACCTATCTGAACCGCCGTGTGAATTCCGCAGAGGGATTTCTAATCGTACACAGCAGCGGCCAGGAGACCCGGCTTCCCTTTTCCAGCATCTATTATATAGAAACCGTAAAAGGGACTCATATGTGCAATATACACTGCTCAGACGGGGTATATACGTTCCGCTCCGGCATAAAAGAATTGTCCGAAAAGCTGAGGCCGCCTTTCCTTCAGGTAAGGGCGTCCACCATTGCCAATCTGTCAAATGTCCGGTCCTTTGAACCAAATCAGGGCATCCTTTCCTTTACAGGCGGCATTTCGTGCTGCTGCTCCCGCAGCTACAGGCATGATTTGTCCGATTATTTCCGCAGGCATCCAAGCCATGTACGCGCCGGATGAGGATATGGAGGATGGAAGACAACCGTGCAGTACAACATGAAGCGCATTGAAAAGGCAGAGAATATCACCTCTGCCCTTTCTTTCCATACCCATATAAACTTTTTATTGTGATTTCTCCGAAGCCCATGATTTCTCTGAAGCCCATGAATGGCCGTCTTTCTGTCCCCTGTCAGGATAAGAACAACTGCCGTTCCATCATCCGCCGTCTGGTAAGTCCTTCCAGTACCTTTCCTGCCGCTTTGTTCCACTTGGGAAATTCATCCGCAGCTCCTTTCACATCTCCTGCCTTCAGACGCTTCAAAAGTGTACTGTTTCTGAGAGCGCCTGCCCCCAGATTATAAGCAAAGCTCACCAGGGCGTCAAACTGGTTCTGGGTTACACTGCATCCCAGCACATCATTTACAGCCTTTTCAAACGCCCTTACATCCTCCCTCAAATACGCCTCTGCCTGTGCCTGGGTAATCTTCATCCCCATGACCACCCCAGCCGTATGCCCATATCCAATGGTGGGAACGCCGGCCGCACAGCGGTACGCCTCCAGGCGGCAGCCCTCAAACTGCTTGATCAGACAGATGCCGGCATCCGATGGCGTTCGTTCGCCACAGGCATGTCCCCCGTTCGGGTGTGCGT
>JAJQEA010000296.1 GCA_021201905.1 Clostridia bacterium | reverse complement strand
GTATGCCAAAGAGCAGGACGCGCTCTCCGCTGAGATTGCGGAGTTCGAAACGGCTCTTGCCAATCACGAAAACAGCAAGAAGTCTGCCGAGAAGTTTATTTCCATGATTGACAAATACGAGAATTTTGACACGCTGACCACCACCATGCTCAATGAATTTGTGGAGAAAATCCTTGTTCATGAGCGCGACCGCAAGGGCAGCCAAGACACCACCCAGGAGGTTGAGATTTATTTCAATTTCGCTGGCCGCTATGTGCCGCCCCATTTCGGGGTGGTCAGCCTGACCCCGGAGGAGCAGGAGGAGCTTCGCAAAAAAGAGGAGTTGAGGGACAGGCTGCACCAGAACTATCTTCGCCGCAAGGCCAGCGGCAAGCAGCAGGAATACGATAAGAAGTATAACGAGATACGCAAGGCTAAGCGGGAGGCTGATAAGGCGGCGCTCCGGGCCGAGGATATGGCGCAGGGCGTGTTTGTGCCGGTTGGTAGTTTGGCGAGGCCGGAGCCGCTGCGGGCCATGTTGCCGGAACGCCCCGCTGTTTGAAAAAACAGAAAAAACCCAGTATACTTGCACTATCCTATATTTTTTTCGTTTAGGTCAATCATTTTCAGTTTCAGAAACGTTATATATAATAGGGGCTTTTATACGGAGGTGATGCGTCATGCCAAATGAAGATGCTCTATTTGAGCAGTTAAAAATGAATGATGCGTCGGCGCTGGATGCGCTCATCCGGCAATATTATCCCCATATCCTCCAATATTGCAGATGTCACATAAAAAATATGGACGAGGCCGAGGACGCAGCACAGGATACGTTTATCAAGGCCATTCGGCACATTGACCATGTTCACAAGGGCAAACTCAAGCCTTTTCTCTATAAAGTTGCGACCAATGTGTGCATTGACTATGGGCGTCGGACACGACCAGGGGAACTGCCTGAAAACTTCAGCTATTGTGAGACGGGCTTCAAGGAGGTGGAAGCAGAAATAGACTTCAATGCAACAATTGAACATTTGCCCCAAAAGCAAAAGGAGGTCATCATTCTGCGGTTTGTCAGCGGCCTAAAAGTGCGGGAAATTTCTGAGGTCATGGCAGAACCTATGAGGACAACGCAATCAAGACTTCGCGCTGCACTAAAGCGTTTAAAAAAAGACTTTGAGAAGGGAGGCACATCAAATGAACCGTAAATTGAAAGATGCGCTCAACAATATTCAGGAGAATACGCCGCCCGTATCTGAGGCGCGTTTGCATGAAGTCGTGGAATTGACACAAGCCGCCTATGATACGCGCAGAAAGCGCCGGGAAGTGTCACAGATTGGGTTTGTTCTCCGTCAGGCAAAATTTATAGCCCTGCCCATCTGGATATTCCAGTTTATCCTACTGCTTTGTATTATGGTGGGGCTGCACGCCATCATCTCTGAAAGTTTTATTGCTTTCTCTCGTATACCAAAGCTCTTGGGCTTAGTTGGGCTTCTGGTGGCAGCCACGAGTCTGCCGGTATTGATTAAGTCACACCAGTACAAAATGATTGAGATAGAAAGTGCCACCTATATGTCTATGGTAGGGCTTACCTTGTCTCGTCTGATTATCGTGGGAATAGGCGATGCCGTTATGCTGCTGACGCTTTGGATATTTGGCTGCGGGGCTGCGGAGGTCGCGGTGTTGGACACACTTTCCTATATTCTGCTTCCTTTTTTACTTGCGACCTCCGGTTGCCTTTGGCTGTTCAATCATATAAAACTGGTTTTCCGCAAGGGCATATATAGTGTGTTCTATTATCTGGCGCTCCTCAGTGTGATGAGTGCATTGTTTATCTGGCAGCCGGAGCTTGCTGACCAACTTATATCAAACTTGGGAATTTTATTATGCGTCCTTCTTGCAGGGTTTCTATTTGTCGAGTGCAAAAGGCTGCTTAAAGAACTTTCGCACATGGATTATTGGCTTATGACAGAGTATTCATAGGAGGAAAATTATGGAGCTCACGATAAACAACGTCACAAAGCGGTACAGTGATAAGACCGCAGTAAATGAGGTCAATCTTACACTTGTACCGGGGGTGTGGGGCCTGCTCGGCGCGAATGGCGCTGGTAAAACGACCTTGATGCGCATAGTAGCCGGTATCTTGGCCCCCACATCAGGAGAAGTTCTCTATGATGGAGTTAGCATCGCAACCTTGGGCGCAGCCTACCGGGATATCTTTGGATATTTGCCGCAAACATTTGGTTTTTACCCTTCGTTTACGGTTGTAGACTACCTACACTATGTTGCGGCACTCAAAGGACTGACGAAAAAGGAGGCATCGGACAAGATAGACGACCTGCTGGTGTCCCTGACTTTGTCGGATGTCCGGCGCAAACGGATAAGTAGATTGTCCGGCGGTATGCAACGGCGGGTGGGCATTGCACAGGCCATGCTTAACGACCCCGATATCCTGATTTTGGACGAACCCACCAGTGGTCTTGATCCGGGAGAACGGGTACGATTCCGTAAGCTGCTCACTGAGTTCGCTCAAGCGAGAATGGTGCTAATCTCCACTCACATCGTCTCCGATGTGGAATATATAGCCACAAAAAATGCGGTGATGAAAGACGGTGAGGTAATCGCTGTCGGCACTACAGATGAACTGGTGCAACAGGTCAAGGGTAAGGTTTGGGAGACCGTTGTCCCATCTGAACAGGCTGGGGAATATGAACACGCAGTCCGTGTAGTAAATCTGCGTAATGAAGCGAATGGCAAGGTTACTGTTCGATATGTAGCCGAGCGAGAATACGGTGCATCATCCATGCAAGTTGCGCCACACCTGGAGGATCTCTATTTATGGCTATTTGAGCATGAGGAGAAAGAGGGGGGAGAATCATGAGCGCTCTCAGAATATTTGCTTTAGAACTAAAACGTATGTGGAAAACCAGAACAACATGGATACTAGGCGGCGTAGCCCTCATATTGGCTTTCGCAATGGCCTTTGCCGTAATCTCTTATGAGGAATACTATTATCTGGATGAGAATGGAGAAGAAACCTACGTTTCAGGCTTCAAAGCCATCGCTGAAATCAGCGAAATGCGGGAGACAATCAGTGGTGAGTGGACACCGGAAATGATTAGAGGGGCGTTTGAAACGTATCACGAGGTAATTGCGGAATATGATGACCCGGATGGGATTCCCAATGACGTATTCTATGAAAAAATATATCCGCTGTACCCTATTTTAAATAGAGTACAGAATGTAGCTGACACAGCGAGTTATATTCCCTTTTCAGAAATTGCGCTGGAGGATGCAGAGGGGTATTATTCGCTCCGCGAGGAGAGCATCAAGCAATACATTTTATCCCTCTATGGCGGGAATGAAAATGTTTTAGCCAGCGCTGAGGCGCTGATGGACAATACGGAAACCCCGTTCATCTACAAGTATGGATACGGCAGTAATGCCAGTGACTATTTATCCCTGCTTGTTTGGCTGCTTGTCATCATTTGTACAATTGGGGCGGCACCCCTGTTTTCCTCTGACTACCAGACAGGAGCGGATGATATCCTCAGATGCACAAAGCATGGCAGAAGGAAGTTTGCGGTAATCAAAATGCTATCTGTGCTGCTATTCTCAGTTACAGTGTTCGCTGTCTCCATTGCAATCTATACGCTGATTGTCAATACAGCGTATGGATGGGGAAGTTTGGATACTTCGCTGCAAACCTTCTATTCTCTTATTCTTGCCCCCATTACTGTGGGGACGGCACAGCAGTTGACAATATTGGGCGGTCTGCTTAGTCTGCTGGCGACCACATGTTTTGTAATGCTAATTTCTGCAAAAAGCAATTCCTCAGCCCACTCCATTACGATTGCTTTGGTTTCGATATTCATTCCTATCATTTTATATACAATAGGCGGCAATGTATTCAATTGGCTTACCTGCCTTCTGCCCACCGGCGGTGTTGGCCTTGGAAATGGATTTTACAGCAGGCTCCGGGGATTCACTTTTTTACAGGCCGGGTCTATCAGTATTTGGGCACCTTATGTTCTTATAGTGGCCGCTGCAATCGAAATCCCCGTGTTCTTCTTCTGTGCAATCCGATTTTATAACCGCCACAAGCTTGCGAGCTGATGCAAAAAGCTGTCATTCGTGGTGAAAGGACAATTATTGAAACCACCTTTATGCGGGAGGTTCTTGAAGCGGAGGGATGCTCCATGAAAGATGAATGGGTGATATGTCCCATCTGTCAAAACAAAACTAGGCTTAAAATTAGGGAAGATACAGAGCTGAAAAATTTCCCACTGTTCTGTCCAAAATGCAAGCAGGAAACGCTAATCAATGTACGACAACTGAATATGTCAGTTATCAAAGAGCCAGACGCTAAGACGCAGAGCCGATAACCCTCAAAATTTATGGGGTTGTCGGCTCGTTCTTTATGATAACAATATCAGCTATGCGATTGCTGACATTCATTACAACGAATATGAAACCGTTGTTTTGAGGGCAGACGCATGGGTATAAGATGGCGGTATCGGGAGGTATCGCCGTGTTTTTATGTCCAAATTCATATCAATATTTTGCACGGCCGCCGTGGAAACATAGCGGCCTGATGTAGCCAGCCGAGAACAGAATAATCGTCCCCCGGTGCCGTTCGCCGCCATCCCCGTTCAGATTCCCAAAAAAATCTGAACGGAGGAAAAGTGGATGGATGTTACCATCAAAATTAACGGACAAGCTATTCCCGTGGAGGCCCCGG
>JAJQEA010000068.1 GCA_021201905.1 Clostridia bacterium | reverse complement strand
GTACACGAAAGTGCGCGGGAATGCCTTTGAGCTGGATTGTGTACATCCTGCTGGCAGCAATTTTTATTTACTTTTCAAAAAACAAAAAGTCATTCCAACAGATATATTTTGTGGGAGGAAATGAAGAAGCGGCCAGGCTCTCCGGAATAAAGGTGGAGGGGGTTTATCGGAACGTATACATCATATCTGCTGTTCTGGCAGCGGCAGCCGGAATCCTGACAGCCATGACCTACAGCAGTGCAAGCTATAGCTACGGCACCAATGCGGACCTGAGAGTAATCACAACAGTGGCGATAGGCGGGACTAGCCTGACCCATGGAGGATATGGCTCGGTTACAGGAACCTTGCTGGGTACACTGTTTATGGCAATGATTTACAATGCCTTTGTCATGAGTGGGATTTCCACATATTATCAGGATGTGGTGACGGGCGCATTTCTGATTGTGGCAGTGCTGATGAGCGAGGGGATGAACATATTAAAAAAGAGGCATTCATAAAAGGAGGAGAATTTCATGAAGAAAATAATCGCATTGTGTATGGCGGGATTTATGCTGGCAAATGTAGCAGGATGCAGCAGCGGCGCGGCGAATACAGCGGCGGCACCCGCACAGGATTCATCTGTGGTCAGGGAAAATGAGCTATATTCCATGGTGGTCTTTACAAAGGGAGCAGAATATTTCAACTGGTGTTATGCAGGTATGAAGGATGCTGCAAAGCTGCTGGGAGATCATATTACAGTGGAGCTGCAGGGACCTGCGGAATGGGATGCTTCGCTGGAGGCGAGGGCGGTGGAACAGGTGACTGCCAAAAAACCAGCGGGAATACTGGTATCAGCGGCAGATGAGACAACCTTGAATTCAGCGATAGGAAAAGCATTAAGCGCCGGGGTTCCTGTGATCGGTTTTGACAGTGATGCGGCAGACAGCGGCAGGCTGTCCTATGTGGGTACAGATAATTATGATTTTGGCGCTAATGCAGCAAAAGCCATGTCTGAGATGATTGGAGGAGAAGGCCAGGTCGCCATATGTCTGGTTCCGGGCTCCATTGCACAGGAAGAAAGGGCGGCAGGTTTTAAGGAATGGCTTTCTGAGAATGCACCGGGGGTTCAGGTTGTATCTGAATTAAACGATGAGGGAGATGTTGCAAAGTCGGAAACCGTATGTGCGGCTCTGTTCCAGGCAAATCCCCAGATTAAGGGAATATTCAGTACCCACGGATATGGGGCGCCTGGCGCAGCAGCGGCTGCTAGAACATTGAATATTTTAGAAAATGTTGTTATAATTGGAAGTGACTACAGTTCAGCGGTTATAGAACTGCTGCAGGCTGGGGATATTGAAGGGACAATCGTGGATGACCCGTATCTGATTGGTTATGAGGCGATGATGCTGGCATATGCAGCGGCACATCCCACAGAAATCCCATCAGCAAATCCGCCTTTTGGACATGTTCCTCCTATCATTTACGGGGGCAGCTCATTGCTGACAGGTGAGATGTTAAAGGACGAGGCCATACTGGCAAAATATCAGAATCCTCCAGCAGTAAATTAAGAGGATAGATGGAGAAAACGATGGAATCTTTGGACGTAATGGATATTAAACAGCACAATGTTAAGAGTATTGTGAATGTGCTGAGGTTTTCAGCAGGAGAGAGCGGTCTTACCAAGCGTGATATAGCTGACAAAACAGCATTGAGCTTTGCTACGGTTTCCAATTTGTGCAATGAGTTATTGGAGAGGGGAATTGTTGAAATCGTTAAAAAGAACTCCATGTCGGTAGGAAGGACTCCGTCCACGGTTAATCTGGCATATAACAGGTTCTGTACGGTGTGTCTGAACCTTCAGATGAAAGGTGTGCTGGGAATTGCGGTATTGAATATCAGAAATGAAATTGTATTCCATCAAAAATACGATATATCTGGTTTGGATACCCCGGAGGAGGTTATTGACTATGCCAGGAAAAGATTTGATGAGATTGCAAAGGAAAACAACAATCGTGTGTATATCGGCGTAGAAGTAGCTGTTTCCGGAATCTTTGATTTGGCTACCCAGACACTTGTAAACTGTGCTGTAAAGATGTATGAGGGTGTGCCGCTCAAAGCCATTGTAGAGAAAACCTTTCAGCTTCCGGGCTATGTTGACAATGAGGCCAATCTCTGCGCTTTAAGCCTCAAACATACCATTGCGGAGTGCAGAAATCTGGTCTACCTTCATATCTCAGAGGGAGTGGGAGTCGGAATCATATGCGAAGGTTCATTGTTAAGGGGGCACCACGGGTATGGCGGTGAGGTGGCGCACACGCCACTGGGAAATCCCCGTAAATACTGTTCTGAATGCGGGGCCTATGGATGTATTGAGAATGAACTGGCAATCCCTGATATCGTGACGGAATATTGGGGAAAGGAGCAGGAGGATGTCCTGAGTGCCTGGAATCAGTTGGTTAATGATGTAAAGAAAGAAGAAGCGAAGGCTGTTAATCTGATTCATGAAACCGCCGGATATTTGGGCAGATTGATCTCTGTCCTGATTACCATGATGGACCCGGAATATATTTACATAGGTGGGGAGATTACGGATATCTATGAAGAACTGTTTGCCAATATGAATCAGGTGGTGCAGGAACGCTGCTTCCTGTATGGAAACAGGAAGGTTAAGCTGGTGAAGGATGGGCATAGTGAGTTGACAATACATTCAGGAATTAATGAATCCATTTATGCCCAGTGGAAGCCGTAAACGGATATTTGAATATGGAAGTAATACAGAAAACGCAGGAATCCTTCAACGGAACCTGCGTTTTCTTGTATATTTTTCTTGAATTCTCTTGCATTTTCTAGCATTACATCTTCATCTTAAGCTTCTCTTCCTCAATAGTGACTCTGGACTCGTCCAGGGTAGTTCCCATGACCTTTATGAGCACATCCTGCTCCATGGTGGGAGCGTAGTAGAAGCCCTGCTGATACTCGCACTGATAGCTGTTCAGGGCATTCAGCTGGTTCTCTGTCTCCACGCCCTCCGCTATGATATGGATGCCCAGTTCCCTGGCAATCTGAATCAGTCCGCCTGCAATGGAAGCCGATTTGGGATTGGTCTCCAGCTGCCATACAAACATGCGCTCCAGCTTCACTGTGTTGATGGGCAGGTCCAGGATACTGCTGACAGGAGCGCATCCGGAACCGAAGTTGTTGAGCATCAGCTCCACGCCCATGTCGGAGAGTTCCTGCATGGTGATGTTTACATTCAGATATACATTGGACAGTGCGCTGTCGTCAACCTCCAGGGCCAGCTTGCCCTTGGGTATCTGGTAGGTCTCAAGGACCTTTGTCACCTGCTCCAGGAAATCCTCCTGAACCAGAAACACCGGCGAAACCGGAATACAGATGGAGTCAAATTCCCTTCCGGTATTCATCAGTTCGCTTATACATTTGCCCGCATGGTCCAGGGCATAGTATCCAATGGCCCGGATTTGGCCGGAATCCTCAGCTATGGGCATAAACTCAGCGGCGCCCACCAGACCGATGCCCTGAATGAAGATTCTCATATAGGAATCAGCCCTTGTAAAACGGCCCTCCTTCAGGTTATAGGTGGGGCGGTAGCGGACTTCCAGCTCATTCTTTTCCAGGGCTGCCTGAAGGTACATGGCAACAGCCTGGCAGCGTACGAACTGGGTGTGCATATTGCTGTCATATACAGCCATCTGGTTGGGGCCGCAGTCAGAGGCAGCCGAAACGGCCAGGTCCAGGCGCTTGAGCAGCTCGTCGGTGTTGGTGGCGTGGCTGGGATAGGAACAGAGGCCTATCTGCGCGGAACACAGACAGTCCACGCCCCGGATCTTCCATACGTTTCCGAACCGTTCCAGAATCTCGTCAGCCAGGTCGGAGGCCTTCCCTTCTGAGAGCTGTTCCAATATGATAATGAATTCCACGCCTATGTAACGGTAGATATTGCCCTCAGCCACTTCCTTCAGGTAGCTTTTTATCTGGGACAGAAGTTCCTCACAGTAATCATATCCGAACGTCTTATTCAGACTCTTGAAATTCTCCAGATAGAGCTTTAAAACCACACCCTTGGACGAGGGAGCACCCAGTACAGACTCCAGTCTGTTCATACAGGCAGCGCGGCCCTCACTGGCAGCCTCCGGTTCAGACTGGGTAAAGACAGGCGGTGTAGGCGGAAGCTCTGCCGCCCCTTTTTCTTTCTTATGCTGAAACAAACCCATGATTGTTTCCTCCTTTGTCATATACAGACAGCGGTGTCTGCACTCACATTTCCTTTATTATAATATAAAAGCCAGAAAATCTCAATTTTTATTTATGAAATGTTAGACGAAATGGATAAATGACTGGAAAAATGATAAGCAAAAATAAAAAACAAGTTTTGCGGCCTCTAACTGGGAAGGAATGGGAAGTCCTATATCTGATTCGTTATGTTCAAAATAGTATATCGAAACGTAGATATGTACAATTGACTTTTGGGGAAATGAATGATAGTATTTTGGTATACCATAAAATATTAAAAATAACCATAAAATATCAATAACTAATTCAAATATAGTAAATAATGCTTAAAATATAAAAGATAATGCGATAAAAATTCAATTAAAATGGTATACCAAAAAGAAACACATAAAAATAAAGGAGGCAGCTATGAAAGAAAAGCTTCAACAATTCATCATGCTTACGGTAAACCGCAGGGAGTATGAGATACCCGTGGGAAACAATAGGGGGGGGGGTGAAAGCCCGAGGTGGGAACCCCTGG
>JAJQEA010000030.1 GCA_021201905.1 Clostridia bacterium | reverse complement strand
GAGTATATGAGGAATGAGGAGCGCAGAACCGCCTTTTTTGCTTATTATCTCATGACATATGGCGTGACTGTGGGAATCGCCTTTGCCGGAAATCTGATGACTCTGTATTTGTTTTATGAGCTGCTGACCTTTGTAACCTTTCCTCTGGTGCTTCATCCTATGACCAGGGAGGCTGCCAGGGCCAGCCGGAAATATCTGTATTATGCCATTGGAGGCGCCGCGTTCGCGTTTATCGGAATCATTTTCGTTCTGAGCTATTCTGCATCCGGCAATACACAGTTTGTGCCCGGAGGCATGCTGGACCTGACAGCGGCCCGGGGAAGGCGGAACACGCTGCTTTTCGTGTATGTGCTGGCCTTTTTCGGGTTTGGGGTGAAGGCGGCCCTGTTTCCCTGTCATGGGTGGCTTCCGGAGGCAACCGTGGCTCCCACGCCGGTAACAGCGCTGCTTCATGCGGTGGCAGTGGTAAAGTCCGGGGCATTTGCAGTTATCCGGCTTACCTATTTCAGCTTTGGGACCGCGTTTTTAAGGGGGACCTGGGCCCATATGGCGGTCATGTGCGCCGTGATGGTGACCATTGTGTTCGGCTCCACCATGGCGGTGAGGGAAATACACTGGAAGCGGCGTCTGGCCTATTCCACCATCAGCAATCTGTCGTACATCCTTCTGGGAACAGTGATGATGAGCCCGCTGGGGCTGGCCGCTGCCTTAAGCCATATGGTGTTCCATGCATTCATGAAAATATGTTCCTTTTTCTGCGCCGGTTCTGTGATGCACCAGTCAGGAAAGACATATGTGTATGAGCTGGACGGCATGGGAAGATATATGCCCGTGACCTTCGGATGTCTGGCTATAGCCAGCTTTTCGCTGGCAGGCATACCTCCCTTTGCAGGTTTTATCAGCAAATGGAACATAGCCCAGGCAGCCTTTGGTTGCGGGGCAGACCTGAAGGCGGCCGGCAGCAGCGGGGGATGGCTTGCCTATGCGGCGGCGGGAGTCCTTCTGTATTCTGCACTTATGACGGCTGTATACATGTTTACGGTGCTGGTCCGGGCGTATTTTCCCGGGGCAGACAGGCAGAGGGAGGGAGACATTCAGATAAGCGGAAAGGAGATGACGCCGGGCACATGCCGTGGGATACGGGATCCCAACTAGATGATGCTGGCGCCTCTGGTTTTATTTGCCGCGGCAATCATAGGTCTGGGACTGTATTCCGGGCCGGTCATGGGAATTCTCACAGAGATAGGGAGGAGGGCAGGATGATTGAGACAATGGATTGGGTGCTTCCGGAAATCTGCGGGCTTGGGATTCATTTCCGCCTGGATGGATTCCGTCTGGTCTATGTCCTGATTGCAGTTGTCATGTGGACCTGCTGCGGGCTGTTTTCCATGGAGTATATGAGACATTACAGGAACAGGAGAAACTATTATGTGTTCTTTTGGGCCACACTTCCGGCCACGGCCGGCGTGTTTCTGTCTGGGGACTTGTACTCTGCCTTTATATTTTTTGAAATCATGTCCTTTACATCCTACGTGTGGGTGGCCTTTGACGGCAAAGGAGAGAGCCTGCGGGCCGCCAATACGTATCTGGCAGTTGCGGTGACAGGCGGTCTGGTGATGCTGATGGGATTATTCATGCTCCACGCCATGTTAGGCACGCTGGAAATGGATGCGCTGGGGCAGGCTCGGGAAATTGCCGGGAAAACCGGGAAGACGGGGATGCTGTATGCGGCCGGGGGAATGCTGTTGTTTGGATTCGGAGCAAAGGCGGGCTGTTTCCCGCTTCATATCTGGCTTCCCAAGGCCCATCCCGTGGCTCCTGCTCCGGCCAGCGCGCTGCTCTCAGGCATACTGACAAAGGCAGGGGTATTCGGCGTCATCGCTGTTTCCTGCGGCCTGTTTGGCTCGGACGGGATATGGGGGCTTCTGATTACCGCGCTGGGGTTCGTCACCATGTTTCTGGGTGCATTGCTGGCACTGTTCTCGGTTGACCTGAAACGGACGCTGGCCTGTTCCTCCGTGTCACAGATTGGTTTTATCTTTACGGGCATCGGGATGTCCTGCCTTTTAAGGGCAGCGGGGGAGGATGGATCCCTGGCTGTCAGAGGCGCGTTTTTGCATATGGTAAACCATTCCCTTCTTAAG
Source organism: Clostridia bacterium (assembly GCA_021201905.1). Lineage (GTDB taxonomy): Bacteria > Bacillota > Clostridia > Lachnospirales > Lachnospiraceae > Enterocloster. The sequence goes on along the minus strand of JAJQEA010000030.1, from coordinate 33,851 downwards.
CTGGTGCTGTTTTTGAGCGCTGGCGCTGTATTCATGAACCTGCACCAGCTGAAGCTCAATGATATCAGAGGGTTTGGGCGGAAAAAGCCCTGTCTGTGCTTCTGCTTTCTGATGGGGGCTCTGGGTATCAGCGGAATTCCTTTCTGGAATGGATATGTGAGTAAGACCCTGCTGCATGAGGGAATCGTGGAATATATAAATGCCGTACGGGAAGGGGCCCTGGGGTCTGTAACCTCTGCGGGGCCGTGGAGCTGGCAGGGGATCCGATTTGTCCTGGCCTCTCCGGGAATGTGGAAGGCCGCAGAGTGGCTGTTTCTTATCACCGGAGGCATGACGCTGGCCTATATGGCCAAGCTGTTTGTGGCGCTGTTTGTGGAGCGTCATCCCACCAGACAGAAAGAATTCGACGATATGTCGGGAAACTATATGGGACGTATGAGCCGGCTGGCGCTGGTGGTTCCGTCCGTTGCCCTGGTGGTTTTGGGGATGGCGCCCCATAGGCTTATGGATTATCTGGCAGACCTGGGACAGGGATTTTTCCATACGGATATGGCGGTATATCCTGTTTCCTACTTTTCTTTTGGCAATCTGAAGGGGGCAGGGGTATCTGTGGGCATTGGGCTGGTATTGTATGGGCTGGTGGTCAGGGGATTTCTCATGAAACAAGGGAATGGCCCGGATGGGACTAAGGATTACGCGGACCGCTGGCCTGCGTGGCTGGATCTGGAGGAATTGGTGTACCGTCCCGTGATACTGACCCTGCTTCCCGCTGTCTGCGGCGCCATATGCCGGGCCGTGGACCGATATCTGCTGTCCGCAGCCGTCAGGATACTGCTGTCTGTATCTGCGGTGGTTTGCCGGGCCATGGACTCTCTGGGAGACGGCATGATCCGGATGGCCAGAAAGACCACCCACAGGCAGATGGACGGAAGCCGGAGAAGAGGGGGCGGGGACCTGATTGCGGTTGTGCTGGGACGGGCCCTGGACAGGCTGGCGTCAGTGGAACGGTTGGTTCCCGGAAGGAGACATAAGCCCCGGAAATCTCTGATACCGGGGCTTATGGAGGCGGAGGAGGAGGTTAAGCGCACCAGCCGCCTGGTGGAGGAGAGCTTTTCCTTTGGCCTGATGCTTTTCTGCATTGGACTGTGCCTGACGCTGGGGTACCTGCTGGCGGTGTTTTTCAGGGGATAGAGTTTTGCTGTCCGGACATTATCCCAGGATTTGTATGGTCATGGCGTAGCTCCGGCTGTCCCCCGGACAGAGGCGCTGTATGTGATGCCTGTGGGAGAGCTGGTCGTCCTCGTTTTCATAGATGCCGGAGCCGTTCCAGGGCTCCACGCACAGGTATGGGGCCGGTTCCGGGCACAAGGTCCAGAAGGCAACGGTTTCAAAGCCGGGAAAGCCCACCTCCACGCCGCGTCCGGTGGCGGGGTTGAGGATGGATACCCTGCGGGAATTCAGCTTGTCAAAGAATACGGCATCATTTTTAAACAGTTCACGGTTCAGGGGCAGGGTGCGTCCCTGGACTGTGATGCCTCTTTGGGAGGGGGAGAAGTGGAGCTGCTCCAAATCATAGGGAATGCTGACGGTGTTCTCCTCCTTTTCAAATACCAGCTGGTAATCCTCAAAGGCAAAGCCGTCCTCCATGGGACAGTTAAATCCCGGGTGCGCGCCTATGGCATACCACATGGTGCGCTGGTCCCTGTTTTCCACCTGATATTCCATGGACAGAATGCCGTCCCTGAGCTCATATGCCAGGGAGAGGCGGAAGGCATAGGGATATGACCTGTGTGTGTCCGGCGTGTCATCCATGGAGAACACTGCCTTGGATGAGGACTCCTGCCACACGTCAAAGTCCCGCTCACGGCAGAACCCGTGTTTTTCAATGGCGTAGATGCGGTCCTCCAGTATGGTCCTGTCATTCCGGCAGTTGCCCACTACGGGAAACAGGAGGGGGAGCATTTTTTCCAGTAGTCCGGGTCCCGCTGCCAGATATATTCACGGCAGGAGGCGTCCTTCAGGGAAATGAGCTGGGCGCCTGTGGAGTCAATGACAGCAGTTGTTTTGGAATCCTTAATTGTAATCAGCATGGTTTATTCCTCTTTTCTTATTATTCTGTGTCCGTGTTACGGGAAGCTGTTTTTTCTTTATAAGGGGCGCAGCTTTCCCTGTTTGCCAGATAGAAGGGAAGATTCATCTTAATGGGAAGCTTGTGGCCTTCCTCTATCCGGTCAATGAGGATTTTGGCTGTCATCTGTCCCATTTCTTCCACCGGTATGTGGATGGTGGTGAGCATGGGGGAGAGATACTGGGCCGTGTCTATGTCGTCGATGCTGATGACGGAGAGGTCGTCCGGAATCACCAGACCGGCTTCCTTGATGGCCCTCATAGCGCCGATGGCTGTGTTGTCGTTGCAGCAGAACACGGCGGACACATCGGTTTTGCGGGACAGAAGCTCCTTGGCCCCCTTGTATCCTCCCTCGGAGGACAGGGGGACATTGACGATGTAGGATTTGGCCGGGCGCAGATTGTGGGCGCTTAGGGCTGCGCAGTAACCTGTGTACCCGTCCTCAAACTGGGTTTCCCCAATGAAGCCGATTCTCGTATGGCCCAGGCCGATGAGGGTATTCATGGCGGCCAGGCTGGCCTGGTACCCGTCGCAGATTATCTGGTCGTACTTGGCCTCCAACAGGTTGAGTCCCGTGTAGGCCACGCAGTTAAAGTATTTCTTTAAAAAGCTCAGTGTCTGTTTGTCGCACCGGCCCAGAACCACCACGCCGTCCACATGGTTATCCGTTATGAGACGGAAGGTATTGGGGTGGTGTATGTCAATGGCGGTAAAGGAATATTTTAAGACGTAGTTGTGCTTGAAGGCCTCCTTTTCAATACTGCGGGCCAGCGTGGAGAAGAACAGGTCTGAATTGGAATCTTCGGCCCTGGCGTAAAGGCAGGCAATGGAGCGGGTGGGGGCGTCAACGGCTTTGGCGGCCCCTGTTTTCAGGCTGCGGGCCGTGGGATTTGGGGTATAGCCGGTGCGCCGGACAATCTCCCAGATGCGGTCCTGGACCTCCTTGCTGGCAACATTGGTGCTGTTTTTGTTTATAACCCGGGATACGGTGGAGATAGATACCCCTGCTTCCCGGGCGATTTCTTTTAATGTCATGTCAACCCTCCTCTTCCGGGGCATTTTATGGAAATGTCTCAATCTGCAGCAGTTCAGACAGCATATCTTCTTTGCCTTAAGTATACAAAAAATGTACCTGGATTACTATAAAATAATACACAAACGTTTGCGTAAAAAACTGCCGGCGGGAACGGGAGGAAACGGGAGATGAATCATAGTATTTCAAAGGTTTTTCAAACAATTCCGATACGCAAACGTTTGGTTTGAATTGCCTTGCCTTGAAATGGTCATATTGCTATAATGACCTTGCGAGTTGGGTAATAAATAGTCAAAAATCAATAATACACCGTGGATGCATGATGTTTTAATGGTGTAAATGTTAACAGTTTAACATAAACAAAGAAAAAAATATGCAACTTTTATAAAGGGTAAAGGCGGCTGTTTATTACGCAAAACAGGTAGCAAAAATGAGAGAACCATTTGGGGACAGGAGGTCAAACGTTATGAGAAAATCATTAGTAAAGACATTGGCAGTGACCATGGCAGCAGTTATGTGCGCCGGACTGGTATCAGGCTGCGGGGCAGGTTCGGATTCCAAGAAGGCGGATACACAGGCTCAGGCATCGGGAACAGGTGACGGCAAAACAGCGGACAAGAGCTATGAGCTTACGGTGTCCGGCATTGGAGGCAGCCTTAATTATCTTCCTATCTACATAGCGGAGCAGGAAGGGTAGTTTAAGGAAAAGGGACTGGATATTGAGGAAGTGCTGTTCACCAACGGCCCGGTGCAGATGGAGTCCCTTTCATCGGACGGATGGGATATCGGCTGTACCGGCGTGGGCGGCGTGTTCGCAGGCGTTCTGGGGTACGATGCCCTGGTCCTTGGCTCCAGCAATACGGATGACGGAACACAGTATGTATTTGCCAGAAATGATTCGGATATCGTGAAAGCCGGCAAGGGACATAACAGCCTGAGTGATGAAATTTACGGGGATGCGGACAGCTGGAAGGGAAAATCCATCCTGTGCAACACGGGAAGCGTTACCCAGTACGTGCTGATTAAGGTACTGGAAGGCTTTGGGCTTACGGTTGACGATGTGAACTTCATCGCCATGGACCCGGCAACGGCTTACAGCGCATTCCTGGCCGGCGAGGGCGACGTGTGCGTGCTGACAGGATCTGGCGGCACCTTCAAGATGCTGGCTGAATCCGATAAGTATACGCCAGTGGCCAGCGGTCCCATGGCTGACTCCGGTCTGATGTGCAGCTTTGTGGCAAATAAGAACAGCTACGCGGATCCGGATAAATACGAGGCCATGAAGGTGTTCATGGAAGTGTACTTTAAGACCATGGACTGGATGAAGGAGAACAAGGAAAAGGCCATTGACTACTGTGTGGACATGAACGATGAGAACGGAAGCTCCATGGACAGGGAGACAACTGCAAAATATCTGGAGGCCGATACATATTACACTCTTCAGGAGGCATGCGGCATGCTGAATGACAAGGCAGAGGGCTCCGACAATACGGTTATGGACCAGAGACTTCTGGACGTACTTGATTTCTTCATCAGCGTGGGCAACTACAAGGAAGGCGACCAGGAGAGATTCGTGGGACATACGGATGGAAAGCTGTTAAATGAGGTACTGACCGAAACCGCAAATTAAAAAGGAGTTGAGATACCGATATGGCAACTGGAAATGAGAAATTAGAGGCTGGCCTTTTGGAGTGGAAAAAGCAGAAATCAAAGGAAGGCCTGAATTACGCCCTGCTAAGCGCGGCAGGCATCATCACGCTGCTGGCCGTGTGGCAGCTGGTGGTAAGTGTGGGTCTTGTCAATGAAAGGATGCTTCCCGCGCCCACTCAGATTTTTGAGACCCTGATGTATAAGTTTGCGAATAAGGCCCCGGACGGCAACGTCCTTTGGGTGAATATACTGGCCAGTCTCCAGGTTGCCTTATCCGGTTTCCTGGCAGCCATCATCATCGGCGTTCCCCTGGGACTGGTCATGGGCTGGTGGACCTATGCGGACCGTTTCATCCGCCCCATCTTTGAGCTGGTGAGGCCGGTTCCCCCCATTGCCTGGATTCCCCTGGTAGTGGTGTGGATGGGAATCGGTCTGAAGGCAAAGGCGCTCATCATCTTTTTTACCGCCTTTGTGCCCTGTGTCATCAATTCCTACACAGGCATAAAGCTGACCAACAAGATGCTGATCAATGTGTCCAGGACCTTTGGGGCCTCCAACGCGGAGATATTCTGGAAGGTGGGGGTACCTTCCTCCCTTCCCATGGTATTTGCCGGAATCCGTGTGGCATTGGGAAATTCCTGGTCCACCCTGGTGGCGGCAGAGATGCTGGCAGCCAGCGCCGGACTGGGATACATGATTCAGATTGGCCGTACCGTGGCACGCCCGGATATTGTAATCGTGGGTATGGTGGTGATTGGAGCCATCGGAGCCATTCTTTCAGGATTTTTGTCCAGGGCAGAAAAATATTTCCTGCGCTGGAAGGTAAACAGGTAGGAGGGAGTAAGGAATATGGATGTAGCAAGCAAACAGCAGAAAACATTGAGAAACGTCCTGTATTACGGCCTGCCTGTATTGGCAATCCTGATGATTGCCGTGGGCTGGGTCCTGTTCTCAGCCAGCCACCCGGAGCTGATGCCCGCCCCGGCTGACGTATGGGCGCGATTTGTGAAAACATTTACCAAACCCATTGCAAAGACCTCCCTGGCAGGACACGCATGGGCCAGCTTAAGGCGTGTGCTCATGGCGCTGCTCATCGCGTGGGCCTTTGGTATTTCCTTTGGCATTCTCATTGGATGGAATAAGAAATGCAAGGCATTCTTTGACAGCATATTTGAGGTTATCCGCCCCATTCCGCCCATTGCCTGGATTCCCATTGTAATCATGTGGTTCGGCATCGGTGAATTTCCAAAGGTATTGCTGGTGTTTATCGGAACCTTTGTGCCGTTGGTCATCAACACCTCCACGGGAATTGAGATGGTGGATAAAATCAATTTGGATGTAGGCCATGTATTTGGCGGAAATAACAGGCAGATACTGACGGATATTGTTATCCCCACTGCCCTGTCCTCCATCTTTGCGGGAATCCGCACCTCGGTCAGCTCAGGCTGGACAACGGTGCTGGCGGCCGAGATGTTAGGCGCCCAGAAAGGACTGGGAGCGCTGGTGACCAGAGGCTGGCAGGGAAGCGATATGGCCCTGGTACTTGTCTCTGTCATAACCATTGCAATTATTGGCGCCCTTTTGTCACTGGGGCTTCAAAAACTTGAGAAGGTGGTGTGTCCGTGGAACAATTAAACAAACGAATGGAAATAAATGGGATATCCAAGACGTTTTTCAGCGACAAGGGATATTTTACAGCCATAAAAGATGTGAGCTTTGATGTGAACGACGGCGAATTTCTGGTAATCCTGGGGCCGGGGCGCTGCGGCAAGACCGTGCTGCTCAATATCATCGCTGGGCTGGAGCAGCAGACAGAGGGAAGGGTTGTGTACAACGGCAGAGAGTGGAAGGGCGTAAACCCGGAAATCAGCATGGTGTTCCAGAAGCTGGCCCTGATGCCCTTTAAGACGGTTATGGAAAATGTGGAGCTGGGCCTTAAATTCCGGGGAATGCCCAAGGGGAAGCGCAGGGAGATTGCACAGCATTACATAGAGCTGGTGGGCCTTAAGGGTTTTGAGAAATCCTATCCCACCCAGCTGTCAGGCGGCATGAAGCAGAGGGTGGGAATCGCCAGGGCGTATGCGGCGGACCCCAAGCTGTTAATCATGGACGAGCCCTTTGGACAGCTGGATGCCCAGACCCGGTACCAGATGCAGGAGGAAATCTTAAGAATCTGGGAAAAGGAAAAGCGTACCGTCATTTTCGTCACCAACAATATAGAGGAAGCCTGCTATCTGGGAGACAGAATCATCCTTCTCAGCGACTGCCCGGCCACTGTAAAGGAAGTATATCCCATCAGCATACCCAGGCCAAGGGATATGGTAAGCGGGGAATTCCTGAAGCTGCGTACGGTTATTTCCGACAACACTGATTTAGCAATTTAATAGGAGGACAAAAATGCCTGAGAGAGAGGATACCCGACCCATAAAAGTCGAGGTCAGGAATCTTACAAAGCGGTTCGGCGACCTGCTGGTGCTGGACGACATGTCATTTAATATCCGCAAAGGCGAGTTCGTGTGTGTAGTGGGGCCTACAGGCTGCGGAAAGACCACGTTTTTAAACTGCCTTACCAGGATTCATATGCCCAGTGAGGGCGACCTGTATATAGACGGAGTCCCTGCGGACCCGCGCAAACACAACATTTCCTTTGTGTTCCAGGAGCCAAGCGCCCTTCCGTGGCTGACCGTGGAGGATAACCTGGCCTATGGACTTAAGATTAAGAGAATCCCCAAGGCTGAAATCGACCGCAGGGTGGATCAGATACTGGACCTGATGGGACTTCAGGAGTTCAGGAAGGCGTATCCAGGTGAGCTGTCCGTATCAGCGGAGCAGAGAATCATCATCGGACGTTCCTTTGCCATGCAGCCGGACCTGCTGCTGATGGATGAGCCCTACGGACAGATGGATGTAAAGATGCGCTTTTATCTGGAGGATGAGGTCATACGCCTGTGGAAGGAGCTGGGGAGCACGGTGGTATTCATTACCCACAACATAGAGGAAGCCGTGTATCTGGCGGAGCGCGTGCTCATTCTCAGCAACAAACCGGCTAAAATCAAGGAGGAGGTGCGGATTGACCTGCCAAGACCCAGGGATATCACATCCTCACGGTTTATTGAGTACCGAAACTATATAACAGACAAGATAAAATGGTGGTAGGAATATGGAATCAGGACGGTTAAATGGAAAGACAGCCATCGTCACAGGCGGAGCCAGAGGAATCGGGTTTGGAATTGCTTCCAGATATGCGGACGAAGGAGCCAGGGTGGTCATTGCAGACGTGCTGGAGGAAGAGGGCAGAAAGGCTGCCATGGACATCGGCCCTGTGGCGGAGTTTTATCACATTAATCTGCGGGACAGAGGGCAGATATTCGCCATGGCGGATTATGTACATAAAACATACGGGCATATTGATATACTGGTAAACTGTGCGGGGGTGGCCCGTGCCTGTCCCGCCCTGAAGCTGACGGAGGAAGTGCTGGACGAGGTCATCGACATCAACATGAAGGCCCCGCTGTTCTGCTGCCAGGCCGTGGGAGCTTATATGAGACGGGACGGGGGAGGGAGCATTGTCAATATCTCCTCCGGAAACACCAGGATGATTAATGTGGGCCGGGTGCCCTACGGCATCACAAAGGGTGCTGTGAATCTGCTGACAGAGCAGCTGGGAGCAGAATGGGCCCTGTACAACATCAAAGTAAATGCCATTGCTCCGGGCTGGATTCGGACGGAGATGGTGGAAAAGCCCCTTAAATCAGGAATACTGGATGAGGAGGCCATATTGTCCGTGTCGCCTGTGGGACGCTTCGGAAAGACAGAGGAAATTGCCAGTCTGGCCTGTTTCCTTGCCTGTAAAGAATCGGACTACATTGTGGGCCAGGTGATATTTGCCGATGGAGGCTGGTCCCTGGGCATCATGCCCCACGCGCTTGACTATATCAGAGAGAATGAGGAGGATTGAGAACATGAAGGTATTATGTCTGCCGGAGCCAGGAAACCTGGTGATAAAGGATTTGCCCATGCCGGAGCTGAAGGAAGGCCAGGCAATCATAAAGATGGAAATGTGCGGTATCTGCGGTTCGGACGTGACTGCCTACAGAGGGGTGAACCCCACCATGCGCTATCCCATTAACGGGCTGGGCCATGAGGGCGTGGGCGTCATTGAGGAAATCGGGGAGAATGACAAAGGGTTAAAGCCAGGGGACCGGGTGGCCCTGGAACCCTATGTGCCCTGCAACAAGTGCCATATGTGCGCGGCTGGGCGCTTCAATAACTGCGCGGACCTTCATGTGTGCGGCGTACACAAGGACGGCATGATGTCCGAGTACTTCCTTCATCCGGTGCAGCTTTTATATAAGCTTCCCGATGAACTGACCTTTACCCACGCAGCCCTGGTGGAACCCTTAACCATCGGCCTTCACGGGGCCACCAGGGCCAGGGTATCGGAGGGAGAGCACTGCGTTGTGTTCGGAGCCGGCATCATCGGCCTCATGGCTGCATTTGCCTGCATCAACTACGGAGCCACCCCTATTCTGGTGGATGTGCTGCAAAAGCGTCTGGATTACGCAAAGGAGCTGGGAGTGCCATGCACCTTTAATTCCAGGGATGGAAATGTGGAGGAGTATCTGCGGGAGGTGACAGGCGGCAAGCTGCCTGAGGCCATGATTGACTGTACAGGAGCTCCGATCATTCTGGAGAACATGCATAATTACGTGTGCCATGGAGGAAGGATTGCCCTGGTGGGATGGCCTCATGACCCGGTGCGGATCAACACGGTACGCCTGATGCAGAAGGAAATTGACGTGTGCCCTTCCAGGAATTCCAACGGAAAGTTCCCGGAGGCAATCAGTCTGGTAAACGAGGGCAGGGTACCAACGGACGCAATCATAACAAAGATGATTGAACTGGACCAGGTGGAGGATACCATAAAGGACATGATCCAGTCCCCCTCCGATTATCTGAAAGTCATCGTGAACATCTGAGAAGGAGAATAGCATGCTGACAACCACTTATGAAATGCTTCAGAATGCCTATAAAAGGACATTATGCGGTTCCCGCCATCAATACCCAGGGAGGAACCTATGACATCATACGGGCCATGTGCATGGCCGCGGAGGAGCTTCGCTCCCCGGTCATACTGGCCCACTATGTGAATACCGGGGCTTATTCAGGCCATGACTGGTTTTATGAGACGGCAAAATGGATGGCCGGCAAGGTATCTGTGCCGGTTGCAATCCATCTGGACCACGGAGACAGCTTTGAGCGCTGCATGGAGATGCTGAAGCTGGGATTCACCTCTATCATGTTTGACGGTTCCGCCCTGCCTGTGGAGGAAAATGCAGCTGCCACAGAGGCGGTGGCCAGGGTGTGCAGGTCCTTTGGCGTGCCCCTGGAGGCGGAAATCGGCGAGCTGTGCCACCTGGATGACAAGGGAAATAAGATGGGAGCGTCCAACATCGCGGATCCGGATGTGGTGAGGCAGTATCTTAAGCTCTGCCGTCCCGATTCACTGGCCATCGGCATCGGTAATGCACACGGGTTTTACAACGGGCCTGTGGATATCCGGGTGGAGGTGCTGGAGGAGTGCAGGAAGTTTACGGACATCCCCTTTGTTCTTCACGGCTGCACGGGCATGGATGAGGAACTGGTGAAGCGTTCCATTGACAGCGGAGTGGCCAAGATTAATTTTGGGACCCAGGTGCGCTGCCAGTATGTGAACTATCTGAAAGAGGGGCTGGCTGAGGGTAAGGACCAGGGCCACGCCTGGAAATTATCACAGTATGCAGAACTGCGGCTGCGCGAGGACATTAAAGACATTATCCGGCTGGCAGGCTCCCGGGAAAAGGCATGACCCTGTCCAGAGATAAACAGCCGGAAAAGGAAGGTAAAATATGACATTGATTCCATTAAGACCTCTCATGGAGGCTTCTGTTAAACATGGATTTGCCCAGGGCGCTTTCAACGTCAACGCGGTGGCACAGGCAAAGGCCGCCATCGGGGTCCATGAGATGTTCCGCTCCGCTGCCATATTGCAGGGAGCGGATCTGGCAAACGGCTTCATGGGGGGAAGATGCGACTTTATGAACGCAACCCTGGAGGATAAGAAAAAGGGCGCCAAAAATATTGCCAGGGCCGTAAAGAAATATGGGGAGAACAGTCCTGTCCCCATTGTCCTTCATCTGGACCACGGGCGGGATTTTGATTCCTGCGCGGCCGCCATTGCAGGGGGATACACCTCCGTGATGATTGACGGGTCGTCCCTTGCCTTTGACGAAAATGTGGAGCTGACCCGGGAAGTGGTGAAATACGCACATGCAAGAGGCGTCAGCGTGGAAGGGGAGCTGGGAGTGCTGGCCGGAGTGGAGGACCATGTGTTTTCAGAGGGCTCCACTTATACCAATCCCTTAAAGGCGGTTGAATTTTTCCGCAAGACCGGAGTGGACGCACTGGCCATATCCTACGGAACCATGCACGGGGCCTCCAAGGGAAAGGATGTAAAGCTGCGCAAGGAGATTGCGGTGGCTATACGGGAGTGCCTGAACCATGAGGGAATTTTCGGTGCCCTGGTATCCCATGGATCGTCCACGGTTCCGGAATATATTGTGAATGAGATTAACGGGCTGGGAGGCACGCTGACCGGCACCTACGGAATTGCCATCCATGAACTGCAGGAAGCGGCCAGATGCGGTATCAACAAGATTAATGTGGATACGGATATCAGACTGGCGGTTACCCGCAATATGAAGGAGTTTTTCGCCCGGAACCCGGATAAGAGAAACAGCAGCTCCATCGGGGGCATCTACGAACTTTTAGAGTCCAAGAGGGAGCAGTTTGACCCCAGGGTATTCCTTACTCCAATCATGGATACGGTGATGACCAGCGTTATACCGGATGAGGATACGGCAGCCATAACAGACTGTATTGAGCGGGGCGTCAAGGAAGTGGTGGGCACCCTCATCGTACAGTTTGGCTCCTACGGCAAGGCGCCTCTGGTGGAACAGGTTTCCCTGGAGGAGATGGCTGAGCGCTATAAGAAAATGCAGATATAATACATGAGAAAGGTGGTAAAGGCAATGTCGGCAAATGTTCTGGTGGTCCATGGAGGCGGCCCCACGGCGGTTATCAATGCTTCCCTGTACGGCGTGGTGGAGGAAGCCAAGAGATCCGGCAGCATAGGGAAGGTGTACGGGGCAATTGGTGGAAGCGAGGGAATCCTGAAGGAGAATTTTCTGGATTTGATGCAATATCCGGAGGAAAAGCTGAGCCTTCTGCTTCAGACGCCGGCCACCGCAATCGGCTCCTCACGGTATGCCCTGGAACAGGAGGACTATGATGCCATGGCGGGAATCTTCAGGAAATATGGGATCCGGTATGTGCTCCTGAACGGCGGAAACGGAACCATGGACACCTGCGGCCGCATCTTTGAGGCATGCAGGGGAGAGGACATCTATGTGGTGGGAATTCCCAAGACCATTGACAACGACATTGCCATAACAGACCATACACCGGGATATGGAAGCGCGGCCAGGTTTATCGCCGCTTCCACGGCAGAGGTGGGCGCGGATGTCAGGGCCCTGCCCATCCATGTGTGCGTCATGGAAGCCATGGGCCGCAACGCCGGATGGATAACGGCTGCATCCGCCCTGGCCAGGAAGAAGCCGGGGGATGCGCCCCATCTGATTTATCTGCCGGAGCGTCCCTTCCATGAGGAGGAATTTCTGGAGGATGTAAAACGCCTTTACGAAGAAAAGGGAGGCGTGGTGGTGGTTGCCAGCGAGGGGCTTAAGAATGAAAATGGTGAGCCCATTGTGCCGCCTATTTTTAAGGTGGGGAGAGCCACCTATTATGGGGATGTCAGCGCTTATCTGGCGAATCTGGTCATACAGAGGCTGGGAATCAAGGCCAGGAGTGAGAAGCCCGGCCTTTGCGGAAGGGCGTCCATTGCCTGGCAGTCTCCTGTGGACCGGGACGAGGCAGTTCTGGCCGGCAGGGAAGCCCTGCGCACAGTCATGGCCGGCGGGAGCGGCGTCATGATTGGGCTTATACGGGATGAAAATGAGGATGGCGGGTATCATGTCCATACCTCGGCCATACCCATCAAAGAGGTGATGCTCCATGAGCGGGTTTTGCCCGATGAATACATAAATGACAGGGGCAATGATGTGACCAGCGCATTTTTGGAATGGTGCAGGCCGCTGATTGGACCTGAACTGAGGGATTTTATAGATTTTAAAGAAGAGATGAAAAGATGGGAGTGGGAAAATGAAACACATATTTCTGAACCTGAAACGGTTTGATATACCCAGGGAGTACGGAGGGGTCAACGGTGTGGCGCCCATGGAGGAATGGGGGAACTACATTGTGCAGAAGACCCAGGAAAAGCTGAAGGCGTACGGCGCAGAAGATGTGGAGTTCGTCATGTATTTCCCGGAAACCCATCTGATTCCGGCGGTAAAAGCCCTGTGCGAGGACAGCCCGGTTAAGATTGGCTGCCAGGGAGTGTACAGGGACGATACGGCTGAAAACGGCAATTTCGGCGCATTTACCACCAACCGCACAGCCAATGCGGCTAAGGCAATGGGGTGCAGTTCCGTTATCATCGGCCACTGCGAGGAGCGAAAGGACAAGACCGGAATTCTGAAGGAGGCCGGAGTCACGGATGAAGGCGCAGTAGGAAGGCTGCTGAATCAGGAAATCAAGGCGGCAATCCAGGCAGGTCTTTCCGTGCTCTACTGTATCGGGGAAACGGCAGGGGAGCAGGAGCAATGGCAGGAAGTGCTGAAAGCGCAGCTGGAGACAGGGCTTAAGGATGTGGATAAGGAGAAGGCGGTCATTGCCTATGAACCCATATGGGCCATCGGACCAGGCAAGACGCCGCCAGATGAAGCATATATCACGAAGATTGGTTCCTATATTAAGGAGATAACCGGAGGAATGGATGTGGTCTATGGAGGCGGCCTCAAGACGGACAACGCCAGGATGCTGGCTTCGGTTCCGGTCATGGACGGCGGCCTGATTGCCCTCACCCGGTTCCAGGGCGAGATTGGATTCTATCCGGAGAAATATCTGGAGATCGTGCATACCTATCTGGAGCAGGACTGAATCCTTTGGAACGCAATTGAAAATCACAGGAGGATTATCATATGAAGTTATCATTTGAATACGGCGCGGGGCTTATGGCGGCAGAGCTTCCAGACAACACCGATGTGTTCATACCCGGCGAGACTGTGGCAGACCCGCCCTGTATCCCGGAGGACCAGCTGGTGGAAAGGACCCTGGAATCCATACGCAATCCCATGGGAATGGAGCCGTTGTCAAAGCTGGCCCACAAGGGATCCAAGGTGACCATTATTTTCCCGGACAGGGTAAAAGGAGGGGAACAGCCCACTTCCCACAGGAAAATATCCATTAAACTGATACTGAAGGAGCTGTACGACGCGGGAGTGGAGAAGAAGGACATCCTTTTAATCTGTTCCAACGGACTTCACCGGAAGAACACGGAGACGGAAATCCACAATATACTTGGGGATGAGCTGTTTCATGAGTTCTGGCACACACACCAGATTATCAACCATGACAGCGAGGATTATGAGCATCTGGTGGACCTGGGCACCACGGACCGCGGCGACCCGGTGCTCATGAACAAATATGTGTATGACAGCGACGTGGCAATCCTCATCGGCCACACCCAGGGCAATCCCTACGGCGGCTACTCCGGGGGGTATAAGCACTGTGCCACAGGCATCACCCACTGGCGTTCCATTGCCTCCCATCATGTGCCGGAGGTCATGCACCGGAAGGATTTTACTCCGGTCAGCGGGAAGTCGCTTATGAGGACGAAATTCGATGAGATTGGCCAATATATGGAAAAGTGCATGGGAAAGAAGTTCTTCTGCTGTGACGCCGTGCTGGACACCAAGTCCCGCCAGATAGAGATTAACAGCGGATATGCCAAGGTCATGCAGCCCCATTCCTGGATTACGGCGGATAAGAGGACCTATGTGCCGTGGGCCGAAAAGAAGTATGATGTGATGATATTCGGTATGCCCCAGTTCTTCCACTACGGCGAGGGCATGGGCACCAATCCCATTATGCTGATGCAGGCCATCTCGGCCCAGGTCATCCGGCATAAGCGCATTATGAGCGATAACTGCGTGATTATCTGTTCCTCCCTGTGCAACGGTTATTTCCACGATGAGCTGTGGCCTTACACCAGGGAAATGTATGATCTGTTCCAGCACGATTTTATGAACACCCTGCCGGACATGAACCGGTACGGCGAATACTTTGCCACCAATGAGGAATATATCAGAAAATACCGTTACTGCAATGCGTTCCATCCATTTCACGGCTTCTCCATGATTAGCTGCGGCCATATAGCGGAAATGAATACCTCCGCCATCTATCTGTGCGGCGCCCAGGAACCGGGCTATGCCAGAGGAATGGGACTTAAAACCAGGGCCACCATCGAGGAAGCGCTGGCTGACGCCAGGAAAAAGTTTGTGGGAAAAAATCCCAATATCCTGGCCCTTCCCCAGACCTTTAAGCTGGGCGCGGTCCATCTGATGATGAAGGATGAGGCGTATGAAGGCAAGGGGCAGGAGGACTGCGGGTGTGCGTGCCATATGCATGGGTAGATGGTGCGGAGTAAAAAGTAAAAAGGAAAAATAAAATGGCTATTGACAATCGTACAGATATGTTTTATGATGGTAACATAAAAGAACTTATGTGCATAGATACACACATAAAAGTCCCCAGGGAGGTGTTGGCTCCCTGGGGACTTTTCCCCATCATGGGGATGGTTCAGGCTAACTGTTGATGATTATCTCCTGTCTAGCCATTTGCAGATATAGTAGCAGACAATACCTGCCGTGACAGAGAGTATGAAGGAACTTATGTACTGCATAGATACACCTCCCTCCTACTGGAAAGAGTCAACAGTGGATCCATTATAATAAATGACAAGGCGCACGTCTATAGTCGATAATGCGCTATGAAGCCGGCCGGCTGAGTGTTTAATATATGGGCAAACGTTTGGCAAGAAAAGCGTTGACCTTTTGGGGACTTTTACGTATAATTTTCCTAACGGTTGACAGAAGTCAACATTCAGACAGAATCAGACAAATTCGATGAAGTAAAATTGAATCATCTAAGAAGTAAGGGATACCAGGAAGGTAGGATGTATTCTCAAGGAATACGCTTATTCTGGTATTTTTTATGCTTTTTGCGCCGGGAAATGGATGAGGTTTGTGGAGGCAGGGCTTGAAACCGGGCCTATCGATATAAGCGTATGAAGTCTGGGCAGGGCATAAAAAAGAAATGGAGAGGAAAATGAGATGAGGAATGAGAAACGGAATGAAATACGCTGTGGCAGCTATGCTGGCCGTGTCCATGGCTGTGACGGGCTGCGCGGGCAGCAAAACGGGAAGCGGCATCAAGGACAGCGGGACATCTGCGGCCGCAGACAGTGCGGGAAACGGTACAGGAAACAGCGGGGAAAATAGCGCCCCGGAGACGGCAAACAATGGGACAAGGGACGATGTGGTGGTTGTCATGGGGCCAACCTCAGAGCCGGAGGCCGGATTTGATCCTGCCTACGGATGGGGGGCAGGGGAACATGTCCATGAGCCGCTGATTCAGAGTACGCTGACCGTGACCACAGCCGACCTGAAAATAGGATATGACCTGGCAACTGGTATGGAGGTGAGCCGGGACGGTCTTACCTGGACCGTGAATATACGGGATGATGTTAAGTTCACAGACGGAGAGAAGCTGACAGCACAGGATGTGGCATTTACATACAACACACTCTGGGACACCAGCTCTGTCAATGATTTTACCATGTTGGAGAGTGCAGAGGCGCTGGATGATACCACGGTGGTATTTCACATGAACCGGCCCTATTCCATCTGGCCCTATACCATGGCAATCGTGGGAATCGTACCGGAACATGCCTACGGGGCGGATTATGGTTCACATCCCATTGGTTCCGGCAGATATATCATGAAACAGTGGGATAAGGGACAGCAGGTCATATTTGAGGCAAACCCGGATTATTACGGGACAGAGCCGAAAATGAAGAAGGTGACCATCCTTTTCATGGAAGAGGACGCGGCTTACGCGGCTGTTATGTCCGGGCAGGTGGACCTGGCCTATACGGCTGCGTCCTATTCGGACCAGACGCTTCCCGGATACGAGCTCCTTTCCTTTGAGACAGTAGATAACCGGGGCTTCAACCTTCCGGCTGTTAAGGCCGGCACGGTATCGGACGGCAAAACCGTTGTTGGAAATGATTTTACGTCGGATGTACAGGTGAGAAGGGCTGTGAATATTGGGATTGACAGGGATGAAATGATTGAACATGTGCTGAACGGGTACGGAAGTCCTGCGTACAGCGTGTGTGATAAGATGCCCTGGTACAATGAGTCTGCAAAGACAGAGTATGATCCGGCAAAAGCAGCAGAGCTTTTAGAGGAAGCCGGATGGAAGGCTGGTTCAGACGGAATCAGGGAAAAGGACGGCGTCAGGGCCGGATTTACACTGATGTACCCGGCCAGCGATTCGGTGCGCCAGGCCCTGGCGGCGGATACTGCCAACCAGCTCAAGGAAGTGGGAATTGATGTGAAGATAGAGGGCGTTGGCTGGGATGACGCCTATGACCGCGCCCAGACGGAGCCGCTTATGTGGGGCTGGGGAGCCCATACGCCTATGGAGCTCTACAATATTTACCATACCATGAAGGATACCGGCCTGGCGGAGTATTCTCCCTATGCCAATGACAGTGTGGACCGGTACATGGACGAGGCCCTGGCCAGCGGTAATCTGGAGGATTCCTACGAGCTGTGGAAGAAGGCACAGTGGGACGGGACCGCAGGAGTGACCCAGGACGGGGATATACCTTGGATTTGGCTGGTTAATATAGACCATCTGTACTGGTCCAGGGACGGACTTAAGGTAGCGGAGCAGAAAATCCATCCCCATGGCCACGGATGGTCCATTGTGAATAATGTGGACCAGTGGAGCTGGGAATAAAAGAGAACAGAGTTATATGGTTGCAGGAAGGATAAAATCATGAGTTGGAAACAGGCGGGTGTTAATTTCATACGGATGGCGGTTTTGCTGGTGCTGGTGAGTATGGCGGCGTTTTTCCTGGTGTCGGTCTCTCCCCTGGACCCGCTTACCACCAATGTGGGGCAGGCGGCCCTTGGCAGCATGAGCAGCGAGCAGATTGCCAGGCTCCAGGAATACTGGGGCGTCAACACACCGCCTGTAACCCGTTATCTGGCCTGGGCCAGTGATTTTCTTAAGGGAGATATGGGTATCTCCCTTTTGTACCGCAGGCCTGTGGCCCAGGTAATCGGGGAGAAGCTGGCCAATTCCCTTTGGATTATGGCGGCGGCATGGATTTTGTCCGGATTCATTGGGTTCCTTATGGGAATCATAGCCGGGGCAAAGAAGGGAAAGGCAGCGGACCGAATTATTTCTTCCTATGCCCTGGTCACTGCCAGTACGCCGGCCTTTTGGGTGGCCCTGGTGCTGTTGGTTGTATTCGCGGTCTGGCTTAAGGTGCTCCCCATAGGACTTTCCGTTCCAATCGGGGTGGAGGCGTCGGCTGTGACCATGAAGGACCGCCTGATTCATGGCATACTGCCTGCGGCGGCATTGTCCATTACAGGCATCTCCAACATTGCCCTCCACACAAGGGAGAAGATGGCAGAGGTCATGGAAAGTGATTATGTACTGTTTGCCAGGGCCAGGGGGGAGTCGGAATGGTCCATTATCCGCAGGCATGGAATCCGCAACATCCTGCTTCCTGCCATGACGCTCCAGTTTGCCTCTGTCAGCGAGATATTCGGAGGATCCGTGCTGGTGGAGCAGGTATTTTCCTATCCGGGTCTGGGACAGGCTGCTGTGACGGCCGGACTGGGCGGGGATGTGCCCCTTTTGATGGGAATTACTATCATCAGCGCGGCCATTGTATTTTTAGGGAACTTCACCGCCAACCTCTTGTATGGAGCGGTGGATCCCAGAATCAGGAGGACCAGGGGATGAGCGCACAAAGACACAGATGGAACCGCCGCAAGGCCATGGCGGTGCTGCTGGCGGTATCGGTGGTCCTGCTGGCGGCCATTGCCATTGCCGGCCAGGTGTTAAAGGACCAGGCTCTGGCCACGGATTTCACCAGAAAGAATCTGCCGCCCAGCCTGGCCTATCCCTTTGGAACAGACTGGATGGGAAGGGATATGTTCGTCCGCAGCCTTACAGGCTTATCCATCAGCATACGCATCGGGCTTTTGACAGCATGCATCAGCGCGGTGGTGGCCTTTATCATGGGAACCATGGCCGCCTGTCTGGGCAGGGTCACGGACGCTGTCATAGGGGGAATCATTGATCTGGTCATGGGAATACCCCATATCCTGCTGCTGATTCTCATTTCCTTTGCAGTGGGCAAGGGATTCTGGGGTGTACTGATTGGCATTTCACTGACCCACTGGACATCCCTGGCCAGGCTCCTGCGGGGGGAGGTCATGCAGCTTCGTGAGAGCCAGTACATACAGGTTGCCAGGAAGCTGGGAAAGGGAAGGTTTTATATTGCCTTCAAACATATGACGCCTCATCTGCTGCCCCAGCTGTTTGTGGGCATGGTTCTGCTGTTTCCCCATGCAATCCTTCATGAGGCCAGCATAACCTTCCTGGGCTTCGGACTGCCGCCGGAGCAGCCTGCGGTGGGCGTTATCCTGTCTGAGAGCATGAAATACCTGGTCATGGGAAAATGGTGGCTGGCCCTGTTTCCGGGGCTGCTGCTGGTATTTGTGGTGGTCCTGTTCCATTTTATCGGGGATACGCTGAGCCGTCTGCTGGACCCGGCCCAGGCTCATCTGTAGAATCTCTGCCTGCACGGCTGCGGGGGTTCGTTCTGTAGGAGGTTGTCATGGAAGAAAAACAAGTCATATTGTCGGTGGAGCACCTGATGATTTCATTTTCCCAGTATGTGGGGGGATGGCGCCAGAGGGAGCTTCCCGTGATTCGGGACCTGAATATAAAGGTGCGGGAGCATGAGGTGGTGGCTGTAGCCGGTTCCAGCGGTTCGGGAAAAAGCCTTTTGGCCCACGCGGTCATGGGACTGCTGCCGCAGAATGCCGCCTGTCAGGGAACGGTTTCCTTTGAGGGGGAAATCCTGAACCAGAAGCGGAAGGAACAGCTCCGTGGGAGCCGGATGGTACTGGTACCCCAGAGCGTGTCCTATCTGGATCCGCTCATGAAGGTGGGGGAGCAGGTACGGAGGGGACAGAAGGATAAGGAGAGTGTGAAGCACTGCCGTGAGTCTCTGGGGCGCTATGGGCTGGGAGAGGATACGGAGGGGCTGTATCCGTTTGAACTGTCAGGAGGAATGACCAGAAGGGTTCTGATTTCCACGGCAGTGATGGAGCAACCCAGACTGGTCATTGCGGACGAGCCCACGCCAGGGCTTCATATCAGCGCGGCCAGGCGCGTGCTCTCCCATTTCCGGGAGATAGCGGACCAGGGGGCAGGGGTCCTTCTCATCACCCATGATTTGGAGCTGGCCCTGGAGGTGGCTGACAGAATCGTGGTATTTTATGCGGGTACCAATGTGGAGGAGGCCCTGGCAGAGGATTTTGGGGATGAGCAGAGGCTTCGTCATCCCTATACCAGAGCTCTTTTCAGGGCTATGCCCCGCCACGGTTTTAAAGGGGCGTCCGGTACACAGCCCTATGCGGCGGATATGCCCGCGGGATGTCCCTATAGGCCCCGCTGCCCGGATATGGACGAGGGCTGTCTCCAGGAAATTTCCTATCGCAGTTTTCGCGGCGGCATGGTAAAATGCAGGAAGGTGGGAGTATGAGACTGGAAGCAGTGAATATTTCGTTTCAATACGACAATGGGAACAGGAAAATACTGAACAATGTAAGCATGAGTCTGGAGAGCGGGGAACGCGTGGGACTGACGGCTCCCAGCGGTTTTGGGAAGACTACTTTTTGCAAGATACTGGCTGGTTATGAGAAGCCAGACCATGGGGCCGTGACTTTGGATGGAAAAAACATTTCTTCCTGGAACGGTTACAATCCTGTGCAGATGATATGGCAGCATCCGGAACTGTCGGTAAATCCCCGCCTCAAGATGCGGGAGGTGTTGAGGGAAGGGGACTGCGTGGAGGAGCGGGTGGTCCGCGGCCTGGGAATCGAACCGGACTGGCTGAACCGGTATCCGGGAGAGCTGTCCGGCGGGGAGCTGCAGCGGTTTTGTATAGCCAGGGCCCTGGGAAAGCGCACCCGGTTTATTCTGGCAGATGAGATAAGCACCATGCTGGACCTTATCACCCAGAGCCAAATCTGGGGATTCCTTTTGGAGGAAGTGAAAACCCGGAGGCTGGGTCTTCTGGTGGTCAGCCATTCAGATGAGCTGCTGGAACGTGTTTGCGGCAGGGTGGTTGATTTGAGAACGGATTAGCTTAACCGTATGGATTTGAGAGAGGAGAACGAAAGATGGATGTCAGGGAATTACTGGAACAGGTAAAGTTCGGCAGTGTTGAGATAGAGGATGCGCAGAAGCTGCTTAAGAACCTGCCATATGAGGATTTGGGATATGCCAAGCTGGACCATCACAGGAAGCTGCGCTCCGGTTTTGGGGAAACCGTATTCTGCCAGGGAAAGCCGGATGCGTATTTGCTGGAAATTTATAAGAAATTTTATGAGAGAGACGGGGAGGTCCTGGGAACCAGGGCTTCTGAGAGCCAGGCTGAGCTGGTGAGAACAGCGGTGCCGGAGGTGGTGTATGATCCCATATCACGAATACTCAAGGTGGAGAAGCCGGGTAAGGAGCACAAGGGATGTGTGGCAGTGTGCACGGGAGGCACGGCGGACATACCGGTGGCCGAGGAAGCGGCCCAGACTGCTGAATATTTCGGATGCAGGGTGGACCGGATATTTGATGTGGGAGTTGCCGGAATCCACAGGCTTCTGGCCCAGAGGGAGCGCCTGGACAAGGCCAGCTGCATTGTGGCGGTGGCCGGAATGGAAGGCGCCCTGGGCACGGTGATAGCAGGTCTGGTGGAATGCCCGGTGGTGGCAGTCCCAACCTCCGTGGGATACGGCGCCAGCTTCCATGGGTTGTCGGCTCTTCTTACAATGCTTAATTCCTGCGCCAACGGGATATCGGTGGTTAATATTGACAATGGATACGGGGCCGGCTACCTGGCCACCCAAATTAACAGAATGGCGGTGAGATAAAATGGGAAAGATTTTATATCTGGAGTGTAATTTGGGTATCAGCGGGGACATGACGGTAGGAGCCCTGCTTGACCTGGGAGCGAACAGGCAGGTGCTGGAGCATGCGCTGGAGAGCCTGGGAGTGGATGGATACCATCTGCATTTTGGCCGGAAGGTGGTGTGCGGTCTGGATGCCTTTGATTTTGATGTGCATTTGGAGGCGGATGGGCATGAGCCTGGGCACGGCCATGAGCATACGCATCAGCATGAGGTTGCGTATGAGCGAGTAGGCAGATGCGGGCATTCAGAGGTGCATGAGCATTGTCATGGGGAGAAGGATGAGGATGGCCATGAGGATGAGCACAGGCATGAACATGAGCCTGGGCACAGCCATGAAGATGGGCATAGCCACCACCATGAGCCTGGGCACAGTCATGAGGATGAGACTGGCCATGACCATAGGCACAACCATGAGGATGAGCATAGCCACGACCATGGACACAACCATGGGGATGGGCATAGCCATGACCATGGACACAGCCATGAGTATGGGCATAGCCACGACCATGAATATGGGCCCGATCATGAGTACGAGCATAGCCACGACCATGACCATGGACACAGCCATGAGCCTGGGCATAGCCACGACCATGAGCCTGGACACAGCCATGACCATGAGCACCTCCACGATCATGAGCATAGCCATGTCCACGCTCACAATCATCCTCACTCCCACATTCACCGTAACCTCCACGATATTTTTCATATCATAGACCATCTGGATTCCAATGAAAGGGTGAAGGAAATGGCCCGAACCATGTTCCGCATTGTGGCGGAGGCGGAATCAAAGGCCCATGGGCTTTCTGTTGAGCAGGTTCATTTCCATGAAGTGGGGGCCATTGATTCCATTGTGGACATTATCAGCGTGGCGGTCTGCATGGACAATCTGGGCGTGGAGGATGTGGTGGTTTCTGCATTGTCTGAAGGTCACGGTCATGTCCATTGCCAGCACGGTGTACTGCCGGTTCCTGTACCGGCTACGGCTAATATTGTTTCCGCCTATGGGCTTAAGCTGCATTTTACAGACAATGACGGGGAAATGGTTACGCCTACCGGGGCAGCCATTGCCGCCGCGCTGCGGACAAAGGACCGGCTTCCTGCTTCCTGCCGTCTGCTTAAGATAGGAATGGGTGCGGGGAACAAGGTCTTTAAACAGGCGAACGTGCTCAGGGCCATGCTGCTGGAGACTTCACAGGATGAGGACCGTGCCATGTGGGTGTTGGAGACGAACCTGGATGACTGTACAGGGGAAATGCTGGGCCTTACCATGGAGATGCTCCTTGATGCCGGGGCCGCGGATGTGTGGTATACCCCGATTCACATGAAGAAAAACCGTCCTGCCTATATGCTGTCCGTGCTTTGCCGTGAGTCATCCATAGAGGCCATGGAGGAAATCATACTGACCCAGACCACCACCATCGGAATCCGTCGTTATCCAACGGAGAGGACTGTTCTTGAGCGGAGCGAAATCCAGGTGGAAACCAGTTACGGGCCAGTGGATGTGAAGGTGTGTGCTTACAAGGGCAGAAAGTTCTTCTATCCGGAATATGAAAGCATCCGGCGTATCTGTATGGAGCAGGGCGTGGATTTTCAGACCGCGTATTATCAGGCGCGCAGGAAGGCGGAGGAAAGCCGGCAGGATTAATGGATACAGATAATGTCAGATTAGGAGATTCGTATGAATACGGTAAATAACAGCTACAGCGATGAGAGGCCATCTCTGGAACATATGAAAAAGTGCCTGGAGGCCAGGATGGAGCAGCTGACCCAAGAGGATATATGCCTTGCATTTTCCGGCGGAGTGGACTCAAGCCTGCTTCTAAAGACAGCCGCAGACGCAGCCGCCCATACGGGAAGAAACGTGTATGCCGTGACGTTTGACAGCCGCCTGCATCCATCCTGCGACCTAGAGATAGCCAGGCGCGTGGCAGGGGAGCTGGGGGGAATCCATGAAGTCATTACCGTGGATGAGCTGGAGCAGGAGGCAATCAAACATAACCCGGTAAACCGCTGTTACCTGTGTAAGCGCCATCTGTTCTCCAAGCTGGCAGAACTGGCGCAGGCCAGGGGAATCCGGTATATCCTGGACGGCACCAATGAGGACGATATGCATGTATACCGCCCTGGAATCCAGGCGCTTAAGGAGCTGGGGATCATAAGTCCCTTGGCAGAGCTCCACATAACCAAGGCCCAGGTAAAGGCCCTGGCGTCAGAGTACGGGATATCAGTGGCATCCCGCCCGTCCACTCCCTGTATGGCGACCCGCCTGCCCTACGGCGCTGTCCTGGATTATGAGGTGCTGGAAAGAATCGGAGCGGGGGAAGCCTACGTCAGAACCATGGTCCCCGGCAATGTACGTCTCAGGCTTCACGGAGATATCGCGCGCCTGGAACTGGACCCGGAAGCATTTGGTGCATTTATGAAATGCCGGAAAGAAATCGTCAGCCGTCTGAAGGAAATGGGGTTCGTATATATAACCCTGGATGCAGAAGGATTTCGTTCCGGGAGCATGGATGTGGGGGTGACCGGACTGAGCTGACCGACACAGGAAGTATGGGCTGGTAAAACAGACCGGGCTATCTGTCTTGTGAGGATTGGACTGTCTGGCTTGTGAGGATTGGACTGTCTGTCTTGTGAGGACCGGACTGGAAAAGGGGGCTCGGAGAACTAAGAATAACCAGGCCTCCGGCCCCTACAAGCCCCCACTCCTCTTCCTTGCTAATCCGCCCCTTCCCACGCCGGATCCTCCAGGGAACCGGATGAGGGATAAAACATTATCAATAATTGGGGCATATTTTCCCTAAAAATATCTGAAAGAGACCGCAGACATTTCCGTCCGGCCTGCACCGCCTATATTATCTAGATATGGATAATACGGGCGTTTTCCATTTTATTCCATAACATTTCTATTATCCAAAAACGAATAATTTCCTCTGTTTCTTAACGAAATTGAACTTTACTACCATAAAAAACCGTGTTAGAATTAAAATCGTGAGTTTGTAAAGTTTACGTAAAGATAAAGTAAATAATTAAGAGAGTAGGTAAAAAAGAATTATGGACATGTCGTTTTCCTTTTTCCTGCGGCAGCTGGTGACTAATCCGGCACTGTTGATAACCGTTCTTCTGACCCTTGGGGTCATCTGTGTCAATGGTATCACGGATGCGCCCAATGCCATTGCCACATGCGTGTCAACCAGATCCCTGGATGTGAATCTGGCCATTGTCATGGCGGCGGTATGCAACTGCGCAGGGGTAGTTGTGATGACTATGGTGAATTCCACGGTTGCCATGACCATTTCCAATATGGTCAATTTTGGGGAAGATACTTCGATTGCTCTGGTTGCCCTGTGTGCCGCGCTTTTTTCCATTGTGGTCTGGTCGTCCTTTGCTGTTTCCATTGGATGTCCTACCAGTGAGAGCCATGCTCTCATAGCGGGCCTTACAGGGGCTGCCGTGGCTATCCGCGGAGGATTTTCAGCCATTAACGGGGCAGAGTGGATGAAGGTGGTCTATGGTCTTATTTTTTCCATTGTATTGGGATTTTTAAGCGGCTACCTTTCCTGTAAGCTGGTGGCCTGGACCTGCCAGGATATGGATCGCCGGAAAACCACCGGATTCTTCCGGTATGCCCAGATTGGCGGAGCCGCCGCCATGGCATTCATGCACGGCGCCCAGGACGGACAGAAATTCATGGGAGTCATGCTGTTAGGTATCTGTATGGTGAACGGGTCTAGCAATACCCAGGGAGTGCAGTTCCCCCTGTGGATGCTTTTGCTGGGATCGGCCGCCATGGCCCTGGGAACTTCCATTGGAGGAAAGAAAATCATCAAATCCGTGGGTATGGATATGGTACGGCTGGAGAAATACCAGGGCTTTTCCGCAGATATGGCGGGAGCCGCCTGCCTTCTGGGATTTTCCATTTTCGGTATTCCTGTCAGTACCACACATACAAAAACCACAGCCATCATGGGTGTGGGAGCGGTGAAACGTCTGTCGGCCATTAACTTCAGCGTGGTCAAGGACATGGTGATGACCTGGGTCATGACATTCCCTGGCTGCGGTATCATTGGATTCCTGATGGCAAAGCTGTTTATGATGTTGTTCCATGGATAAGCAAAGGAGAAGATAAGATGTCTAAGAAAAGTGATAGTTATTATTTTCAGAATTTTATTGAGTGCATTGAGTGCGGATGCCAGGCAGCTAAAATGCTGGAGGACAATCTGAACCATTTTGATACAGGACTTTTACAGGACAAGCTGGACGAGCTGCACCGGATTGAGCATGACGCGGATAAGAAGAAGCATGAGATGACGGCGGTGCTGGTCAAGGCATTTATCACCCCGATTGAGCGGGAGGATATCATCCTTTTGAGCCAGAGTATTGACGAGGTGACGGACAAGATTGAGGATGTGCTGATTCGTATTTACATAAACAATGTCCAGCGAATCCGCCCCGAGGCCCTTGCCTTCATAAAGGTCATCATCCGCTGCTGTGAGGCGCTTAAGGAGGTCATGGAGGAATTTGCAGACTTCAGGAAATCCAAGACCCTTCACGGTCTGATTATCGAGATTAACGCTCTGGAGGAGGAAGGCGACAGGCTGTTTATCGATTCCATGCGCAGTCTCCACGCCGAGGTGACGGACCCCATTGAAATCATTGCCTGGAGGGAGATTTACGTATACCTGGAGAAATGCTGCGATGCCTGCGAGCATGTGGCGGATGTGGTGGAAAGCGTTATCATGAAGAATACCTGATGCCCGGCGCGTCCAGAACAGCCCCGGGGCGTATATAGAAGAATCATAAAAGAATGTGAGAAGGCACCGTTCCCGGATTGAGGGAGCGATGCCTTTTTCGCGGTATGGTTTCTGAGCTAATAGATGCTGCCTCCTATATGTACCAGATGTTCAAGAAGGTTCTGCATCCCGGACACGGCGGGATGGTTTTCTAGACCGTATTCACTGAATAACCTGTCCAGGCGGGGGAAGGCCAGCCATGTGCTTCCGGTCTCATCCTCCCATACGCTGATGCGCAGGGGCAGTTCCAAGGATACGCTCTGGTTTTCTGCCATGAGTCCGGTGCCAACCTGGGGGGAACCGAATACAAGTACGGTGGTGGGGCGGAGGAAAAGCCCGGCGCCGGCCGCGTTCTGTCCATGGTCGAATTTGGCAAATACAGGGATGTTCCGGTCCTTTAGCGCTGTTTCCAGGCGTGATACTGTTTCCTCCACTGGGAACTGGCCTTCCAGAAGATAGAGGCGGTTGTCGTCATATCCAGTGGACAGGAGATCGCCGTAGGCGCCGGCTATCCGCCGTCCCAGGTTGGTAAAGTCCACCCCCTCCTTATTGCACATGAGGGTGACGCAGACCAGCTCGGAGGCGTCTGTAAAGCGGCTCAGGAAGGAAGAATATCCATTGACGGATCCCTTTATATCCATGAGTCCGCGGTGATGATAAAACTGCCATCCGGCTGCGGCAGGCACCGTCCTGCCGTCGGGAAGGTTCCAGGGAGCATATATAAGGGCGCGGTTTTCCGGCTGATGAATCAGGACAGAGCCAGCCAGACCGATGTCCCAGAAGGAAATATCCTGGGCAGAGGCCCAAATGTCGGAAAAGCCGCGGAGGGCCGTGGTTTCCGCTTCCGCAATGGGAGCGCCGTTTCGGTCATAGGATACGGCTGGCTCCGTGGGATTGATATAGAGTCTGTCCTTTTTAAATAACTGGTGTATATCGGCTGTCCGGGATATGTCCTCATAATGGAACCGGCCTAAATCCTCCTTAAAGCCTGTGTGCTCAAGGCCCAGGAACTCAATCTGTCCTTTGGTTACGAAATCATGGTAACTCAGGCGGCTGACCCGTTCCACAATCTCCGTCAGCAGCAGGAAATTGGTGGCGCTCTGCTCCACATCCGTACCAGGAACAAAATGCAGGGGATGACCGGCTGCCAGGTGAAGCAGGGCGTCAAATGTCCACGGTATGTCCCAACGGAATTCAGGCGCGCGGCGGTAATCCGGCAGTCCTGACGCATGACGCAGAAGCTGAAGAACTGTGATATCCTTCCAGGTATCGGGAAGCTCCGGTATATAGGCCGAAGCCGGACGGTGTACATCCAGTCTGCCGTCCTCATGAAGCTGCATGACGGCCACAGCCGCAAAGGCCTGGGAGACAGGGCCGGCCGGCCACATGGTGTTAGGGGAAGCCAGGCGCCGCCTCTGGCTGTCTGAATAGCCATACCCCGCCACCCTGGGTATGTAGGGCGCCTGTACAATGGCTAAGGTGAGTCCATCAATTTTTTCCTTTTCCATAAAACTCCATATCATCTGATCAACGGTATGCCCCAGATAGGAGATATCCGGGTTTCCTCTCATCTTCATGGTTGTGTGTTCGCGGGTATTCATAGGGAAGCTCCTTTCTCAATGCTGTTAACAGACAGATTAAAAACTGTAACTTGGAAAAATACATTTAATACTGTAACTATAATTCTTACAGATTGATTTGTCAAGGTATTTCCCGGAAGTATTTAATCTTTACAGTTTAATTACAGTTTGAACACACAGTTGCATAAAAATAAAGAATGAATTATAATGTAATAAGTGCAGGATGAATATTATCTGTCTGTCATTAGGCAGCTATAGCGTGTTTGAATATTCATTCCCGCCATCTGCACGCCCCACTTCGCGGTATATTTTGCCCAAATTCACTTAACGTAGCCCGCTACGCCGCGTTCATTTGGGCAAAATCTACCACAAAGTGTGACGCACATCTGGCAGAAAGCAATTTTCAAACACGCTATAGGGAGAATGAAAGGAGATTCAGAATGAAGAAACGTTTGGCGGTTACATTGGCGGCATTGGCTCTCAGTGTGGTTATGGCGGTTCCGGCCTATGCAGGTACATGGAAATATGTGAATGATCAGTGGAAGTATCAGAGAGGCGCCAACAAGTTTGCCTACAAGGAATGGATTGAGGATAACGGCAACTGGTACTATATGGACAACAACGGCGTCATGACCACGGGCTGGCAGCAGATTGACGGCCAGTGGTATTACATGGACCAGGCAGGTGTCATGCAGAGGGGATGGTTTAAGGATAACGACAAATGGTATTTCCTGCTTCCCAACGGAGCCATGGCCACGAATACAGTGATTGACGGACGCCAGATTGGCGCGGACGGCGTATGGATTGCAGCGGAGGGTGAGGTGGAACCGGCCAATATTACAGACCTGTCCATACCATATCTGGTGCAGAACCTGTTGGACGGCCTTTCTACCAAGGGATACAATATCATTACCTCCGGCAAGACATCCACCGGCGAGCGTTGGAATAATGCCATCCGCCTGAAGGGCAAGGGAAGCTATGTGAAGTATGCCGCCAACGGACAGTACCGGCTTTTATCCGGCGTCCTGGCTCCGTCCTCCCAGTTCAGCAGCGGAATCATGGCTAAAGTAACCGTATATGGTGACAATGATACCGTACTCTACACGTCACAGGATATCCATTACAATGAAAAGCTGATGTACTTTGGCGTGGATGTGACCGGACAGAATGAGATCCGTGTTGAGGTTTCCCTGGTTACGGATAATGAGTGGGATGATCCCATTATACTCATGGACGGTCTGTCGCTGTACAAGTAGGCAGGGGGCGGATGTCTGGGAAACGGAAAAACCAAACAGAATGAAACGATAAGAAAACAGGCTGAGGACCGCGCCTTTTGGCGCGGAGTGACTCAGCCTGTTTTTTATGAAAAAGTCCGCCCTGTAAGTGGAATTATACGGGAATGATACAGGGATGATACGGCAGAGGTGCCGGTTATAGAATGCCGGCCCTGGAGCGGGCTGTTCTCAGCACTTCCTTCCTTTGGGGCTGGCTGCCGGAGACATTGGTATCGCGGAGCAGCAGATACATTTCATCCGCCTTTTCTTCCAGCTTGGAAACCATTTCCCGGAGAAGGGCGCCGTCCAGCCCTTTTTCTGCCCGGGAACAGACATACTCCTGCAATGCTTCCTTTACAGGATTCCAGAGGGCGGTATTGCGCGGATAATCCTCTTCCAGCTCATAGGAGAGCCGTTCTAATTTCCACCAAAGGGAATCCTCACTGTACATAGCGCCGCCGCAGGATACCTTCTGAGGAATGGCGGTTTCCATGATAAAAGGAAGGAAAACCGAGATACAGGGATTTGACATGCAGCTCCACCAGACAGGCATTTTATCCCTGGACAGTTCTACCACGGAACCCGCAACGGTCTTGCTGGAGGATTCATCCATATTGTGCATGCAGACAGACGCCAGGATTCCGTCTGTGGGACTCCACCGGGGCGCGATGATTTCTCCCTCAAAATGGTCCTTCAGTATATCTCTCATGTAGTCTGGCGTCAGGGCACCCTTTCTTCTGTCCAGGAGCTGGTTAAGCCTTTTGTAACGGGGATAGGCCGCCCGCAGCTTGAAGTTTACGGCGCCGTAGGCCCTGGCAAAATCAAAGATCTGTCCTCTGTCCGCGTAACCCATCTCATAGGCATGTTCCTGAATGTCGCCGGAGTCCTCATCCCAGTGTTGGCCAGTGCCGTAGCAGTTGGATATGCCCTCCGCATTTTTTACCCGCCTGGCAACCCATCGTCTGTTTACCGTGTCCAGGATCCAGGCTTCACAGGTATCGGCAATCAGGAACGAATTGTGGTAGCGGAAATCCATGGTCACAGAGGCGTTGCCGCCCTGGCCGTAGGTTTTGAGAAGGTCCGTGATTACATGGAGGGCTTCGTGGGCGGTTTTGGCCCGTTCCAGCCCCAGGCGCACCAGGTCCATGCCCAGCAGGCCGTTTTCCCGTTCCTCCTCCTCCCGTGACCATACGGCTTCATTTCCAATGGCTACGCCCCACTCGTTCATGCCGTGTTCAAATCCCCATATCCAGTATGGCTTTGACCCCAGCACCTTATAGGTGTGGCTTGCCTGGGGTATGGATATGTAGGTGCATGGTAACAGCTCCTGGTCCGGGTAGTCCCTGGCCTCAAACAGGCACAGGGGCTGGGCTTCTCCCAGGGGCCGGTCGCTGTTCTTGGCAAATATAACATTGCCGGATTCCGTGCAGTTTCCCAGGGCGACTATGGTATCGCATGACAAACATTCATTCATTTTTTCTTACCTCCATCTTTGCGGCTGTCCCTGGCCAGCACCGTAATCAGGGTGGATACCAGTATGCAGGCACAGCCAAGCATGATTTTTAACGATAGTGTTTCCTTAAATAGTATGACTCCCAATATCACTCCGGTCGCAGGCTCCAGCATATTGATGACGGATGCCCTGGCTGCCCCCAGAATCCGTACGCCGGTCATAAGGGTGCAGAAAGCAAAGACCGTGCACAGAAGGCTGACAGCCAGCAGGCATCCCCATTGGGACAGGGAGCCGGGAACCTGCAGTGTGCCTGTAAGGGCACAGCCAGACCCGAAGAACAGGCTGGCGGCCAGACTGAATGTGAACAGGCACAGCAGAGGGCTCAGACTGCCAAAGGACGCCTTCTTGTTGGAGACCACGAAGGCAGAGTAGGTGACGGCGGACAACAGGGCATATACAACGCCCCGGAGGGAAAAATTGCCTTTCAGATCTACCATCAGGCATATGCCGGCCAGGGCCGCAGCGCATCCCCACAGCCTGGCCGGACCTGGTTTTTCTCCGTAAACGGCCAGCATGATGACGGTCACAAACAGAGGATAGGCGAAATGCAGTACGGTGGCCAGCCCAATGGGAATATACTGATAGGAAATGGTCAGAAACTGCATGGTGAGACCAAAGCCCAGTACTCCAAAGAGTGCCAGCGTAACCGCCTGCAGGAGAGTCACGGCCTTAAATCTCCCTGAAACCGCCAGAATCAGAGCCGAGAACAGACATGTGAGAAAAAAACGGTAGAACACCACACTCTCTGAGTTCATTCCCGACAATAGCAAAACCTTGGACACCACAGGCATTATGCCATAAGCCAGGGACGCCAGGATGACAGAGCCATATCCTTTGCGGACCTGATTAGTCATTGGTTTCCAGGCGCCTCCTCACGTCCAGCTCGGCCACGATTTCATGCATCCTGTCCTCATCCAGTTTCCACAGCAGCATGAAGGCCGTCATGATGAGATAAATGGCAGCTGGTATCAGACAGTATATATTGAGGATGCCCCGCAGTGTGGCGGCTGACTGCTGTTGATTGGGAACATAGCCGGCCATGTCCAGCAGGAGTCCCACAATGGTTCCGGAGAAGGCCATTCCAATCTTCTGGCAGAAGGTATAGAAGCCATAGTTTACAGCCCTTACATTCTTACCCGTGAGCCACATGCCGTAATCGGTTGTGTCCGCTATCATGGTAAAGAAGATAGCCAGGGTGGCGCTCATGACAAACATGCCAGTCCAGCAGGTGACTGCCACCACCGCTGTGTTTAAGGGCATAAAATAGCGTATAACACTGGACAGGGCAAAGATGATGCCGCAGCCCATCAGGGATTTTTTCTTGCCAATGCGCCTGGACACGGGAGTCACGCAGAGAGCCGCCACCGCGGAGATGGGGGCCGATATGCCCAGGATAATGCCCATCAGCTTAGCCGAACCCAGGTAGTAATTGAAATAATATGCCATGGACGAGGAGTAGATATAATATCCAAGGGTCCTGCAGAAGAAGGCCGCGCTGACCACCAGAAGCTGCTTGTTCATGAGGATGGCCTTTAAATACTCTTTGCCGGAGGTGCGCTGCCTGGCAGTGGGCGCCTTGGCGCGCTCCACGATTCCTGCGACGCATATCAAGGTACAGATGGTGGCAATGACCGCGAATACCACCGCTATATTGCCGTAGGTGCTGTTGCTGCCCTGGGTGCCGCTTTTCAGGTATGGCGTGGCCAGGGATATAATCAGGGACGGGACCGCCACAATGGCAAAGCGGATGGAATTGAGGAGGGTCCGTTCCTCTGTATCCTGGGTCATGGTAGACGCAAAGGCGTTAAAAGGAATGGCGTAGCACGTATACATCAAAGTCCAGAAGCAGAAAGCGGCCAGGGCGTAAACAGCCTGCATTTTGGTGCTCAGGTGAAAATTGGTGAACATGATGACAAAGGCCACGGCCGTGGCGACAGAGCCGTATAGAATCCACCGCTTATAGTGGCCGTACCGGTCGGAGATGTAACCCACCGCAATGTCGTTGATGTCGTCAAAGACCCGGCTTCCCATAAATATCAGGCCGGCCAGGGTGGCGGAGATACCCAGCACATCGGTGTAGAACACGATGGCGAACAGGGCGATGAACTGCAGGTATACATTGGCGGTGATGTCTCCGATACCGTAGCAGATCATTTCCTTCATGGTCAGTTTTTTGTTTTCCATTTTCAGTCCCCCTTATTTAATAAATTGTCCGGGACGTGCGCAGGCTTGCAGGAGGCAGGTCCGCGGTTACCCCTTCTGTACATGTACAGTAATATTAAAAGCAAATTTTATGCCAGAATGAGACATAGCGGCAAAAGAACGCTTTTATGGGAAAAAGGGGTGAATTTGGGACAAAATTTGGAATAAAAAGGAAAATTGGGAGAACACGTAAATGATTTTGGCGCAAATAAAATTGTCACCGCAAAGATAGTATACGCTATAATCCATATTTCCTGATTTTGTGCTGGAGGGCCTGCCGGGTAATCTGTAAGGAACGGGCAGTGGCCGTGATATTGTTGCTGTGGCAGCACAGGGCCGCTGCCAGAAAGTTCTTTTCACAGGAATCCATGTAGGCCTTCAGGGGCTGGAGGC
>JAJQEA010000123.1 GCA_021201905.1 Clostridia bacterium | reverse complement strand
CAGTCATTAATTCCAGCCTGGCAGGGGTCTATAAGACGGCGAAGGAGAGGGGATTCCACAAAGTATACGGCATGCTCCACGGCATTGAGGGACTGCTGGATGAGATGTATGTGGACCTGTCCACCCAGATCCATTCGGATATGGATATTGAGCTTCTAAAGAGGACTCCGTCTGCATACTTGGGCTCCTGCCGGTATAAGCTGCCGGACATTCATGAGAACCCGGCATTTTACGAGAAGATATTTGCCATACTGGATAAGCTGGACATCGAGGTCTTTATCTATATCGGGGGAAATGACTCCATGGATACCATCAAGAAGCTGTCCGATTATGCCATTGTCAAGGGACATGGACAGAAGTTCTTAGGCGTGCCCAAAACCATTGACAATGACCTGGCTCTCACGGACCATACCCCTGGTTTCGGAAGCGCGGCAAAGTACATAGCCACCTCCACCAAGGAGGTGATACGGGATGCCATGGGCTTATCCTACCGCCGCAAGACCATCACCATTATGGAGTGCATGGGAAGGAACGCCGGCTGGCTCACCGGGTCCACGGCCCTGGCCAAGACAGAGGACTGCTGCGGACCGGATTTGATTTATCTGCCTGAGATACCCTTTGACATCGAGAAATTCCTTAAGAAATGTAAGGACCTGATTCAGAAGAAGCCGTCCATTGTCATCGCGATGTCCGAGGGAATCAGGGTGCCGGACGGGCGGTATGTGTGCCAGCTGTCAGGAGGAAGCGATTACGTGGACGCCTTTGGACACAAGCAGCTGGCAGGGACAGCGGATTATCTGGCCGGTTTCCTGGCCGGTGAGCTTGGGTGCAAGACCAGGTCCGTGGAGCTGTCCACCCTGCAGCGGAGCGCTTCCCATGTGGCCTCAAGGGTGGATATCAACGAGGCATTCATGGTAGGAGGCGCTGCCGTCAAGGCGGCGGACGAGGGAGATACGGGCAAGATGGTGGTCATTGACCGGGTGTCCGACGACCCCTATATGAGCGCGGTCGGCATATACGACGTGCACAAGATTGCCAATAATGAAAAGACGGTGCCCAGGAGCTGGGTCAACAAGGACGGCAGCTATGTGACCCAGGAATTTGTCAATTATGTGGAGCCTTTAATCCAGGGAGATTACCAGCCATTTATGGTAAACGGTCTTCCGCAGCACCTTGTGCTTAAGCGGTAGGAGGCGGAGGGGGCCTATATTTTCTATGAAACAGTTAAAAATCACATAAAAAACACCTGCCACAACGGAAAAGAATCAGGGCGGTTCCCAGAAAAATGGGGAACCGCCCTTCAGTTTTGATAAAGGAAAAGACTCTAAAAGGCAAATAATGGAATTATTGCACAACGAAAACTTGTATTTTTTCAGGTACAAGCCATGAAAGGAAATTTGACAATTGAATATAATAGTGATATATATAGTTCAACCACTTTCAATTGGTATCTGTTGGACGGTTCCTTCCTGTTACCTGACAGGACAGGGATGTCACAAAAAAAGGAGTTTTGACTATGAAAGAAAAGAAAATCATGTTACCGACAATGGCTGAGGCAAAGAGGTTCGTTGATGAGGCTACCAAGTGTGACTTTGATATTGATGTATTCTATAATCGTGTAACCATTGATGCAAAGTCCATTCTTGGAGTGCTGAGCTTAGACCTGACCCGGATTCTGACTGTTCAGTTTAACGGTGAGAACCAGGGATTTGAGGAGTATCTGGAAACCATATCTCCGGAAGCCAATGCAAGCGCTGCATGATAGGGCGCGGATTAAGAGGCGGATTGCGAACATCTGTTTGCAATCCGCCTCTTTTTATGTTATGATACCTTATATTATAGATGGAGTGGACAGGGGAGGAAGAAAGAGTTGGGGAATCATTCGCAGCCCCAGATACGCATTTCGGTGCG
The DNA here is from genome assembly GCA_021201905.1 of Clostridia bacterium. GTDB lineage: Bacteria > Bacillota > Clostridia > Lachnospirales > Lachnospiraceae > Enterocloster. The sequence goes on along the minus strand of JAJQEA010000123.1, from coordinate 2,846 downwards.
TAACCTGGTGGAGTTTGTAATGAGAAGCGGAGATCTGGACAACCGGAGGACGGCGGGGGCCAAGAAGGAGGCCATGCAGGCCGGCAGCAGGCTGCACCGGAAGATTCAGAAGCGTATGGGAGCCTCCTATCGTTCCGAGGTGATGCTGCGGTATCAGGTGCAGGAGGATATGTTTGATATCCTGGTGGAGGGAAGGGCGGACGGAATAATCACCGAGCCTGGGGGAGTCACCATTGATGAGATAAAGTGCATCTATATGGATGTATCCAGGCTGGAAGAACCAGATCCGGTCCATCTGGCCCAGGCCCTTTGCTACGGCTGGTTTTACAGCACCCAGAATGAACTGGATTCCATCAGCATCCAGATTGCCTACTGTAATATAGAGACAGAGGAAATCCGCCGTTTTAAGGAGGCCAGAAGCTTTGAGGAGCTGAAAGCGTGGTTTGAGGGGCTGATTCATGAGTATGTCAAATGGGCCAGGTACCTGTATCACCACGGGCTCCGCCGCCAGGAGTGCCTAAAGGAGCTGCCCTTTCCCTATCCCTACCGGGAGGGACAGAAGGAGCTGGCCGGGAATGTGTACCGTTCCATTGCCAGAAAGCGTAACCTGTTCATCCAGGCGCCTACCGGCGTGGGCAAGACCCTGTCCACCATCTACCCCAGCCTGAAGGCCATGGGCCAGGGCCATGGCGAGAAGCTGTTTTACCTCACCGCCAAGACCATTACCAGGAGCGTGGCGGAGGAAGCGTTCTCCATTTTAAGGCGGGAGGGACAGCTCTATTTTAATACAGTCACCATCACTGCCAAGGAAAAGCTCTGCGTCATGGAAAAGCCGGACTGCAATCCCCAGGCATGTCCCAGGGCCAAGGGCCATTACGACCGTGTCAATGACGCTGTCTATGAAATTATCCAGGAGGTGGACGCCATCACCAGGGACAAGGTGCTGGAATATGCCAAAAGATTTAAGATATGTCCCTTTGAATTCTGCCTGGATATCAGCAACTGGGTGGACGGCATAATATGCGATTATAATTATGTGTTTGACCCTAATGTGAGGCTGAAACGGTATTTTGAACAGGGGGAGACGGGCCAGGGCTACCTGTTTTTGGTGGATGAGGCCCATAACCTGGTGCCCAGGGCCAGGGAGATGTACAGCGCCAGCCTCATAAAGGAGGATGTGCTTCTGGCCAAGCGTATTTTAAAGACACAGCCGGGAGCGGGAAAGGTTATTGCCCAGCTGGATAAGTGCAACCAGAGGTTCCTGGAATTAAAGCGCTCCTACGGCGGGGATGAGGGCGGGCGAAGGACTGTTCTGGGGAGCACCTACGAGCTGCTGCCGGATGTGAATGCCCTGGCCCTGAATCTGATGACCATGTTCGGGGAGCTGGAAGCCTTTATGAATGAGAATATAGAGTTTCCGGACCGGGACCTGGTGCTGGAGTTTTACTTTGGGGTCCGGGATTTTCTGTATGTGTATGACAGGCTGGACGAACATTACAGGATATATGACCAGGTTTTATCGGACGGCAGCTTTATGGTAAAGCTTCTGTGCATCAACCCGGCCGTGAACCTGAAGGAATGCCTGGACAAGGGCGTCAGCACCCTGTTTTTCTCAGCCACCCTTCTTCCCATCCAGTACTACAAGGAGCTTTTAAGCGGCAGCCAGGAGGAATACGCGGTCTACGCCAAGTCGCCCTTTCCCCAGGAAAACCGCATGGTGCTGGCTGCCAGTGATGTCAGCAGCCGCTACAGCCGCAGGGGGCCTTCCGAGTATGAGAAGATTGTGGACTATATATGCCGGGTCGTGGAAGGGAAAAAAGGAAATTATATGGTATTCTTCCCCTCTTACCAGTATCTCCACGCCATAGAGGACATTCTGGCTGCCAGGGAGGCGGCAGGGCCCCTTTCTTTTATCTGGAATGCCCAGACCAACCATATGACGGAGGAGGACAGGGAGGCGTTTCTGCAAAGCTTTGAGGAGGAACGGGATTGTTCCATGGCGGCGCTGTGCGTCATGGGAGGGATTTTTTCAGAGGGAATCGACTTAAAAGAAGAGCGCCTTATCGGCGCTGTGATCATTGGAACCGGACTGCCCCAGGTGAACACGGAACAGGAGATTCTCAGGGAATATTTTGATGAACACGGGGAACACGGCTTTGACTACGCGTACCAGTATCCGGGAATGAACAAGGTGATGCAGGCAGCCGGGCGGGTTATCAGGACCATCCGCGACAGGGGAATCATCGCCCTGTTAGACGACCGGTTCCTCCGGCCGGAATACGTGGCCCTGTTTCCCAGGGAATGGGGGACCTACACCGTGGTCAACCGCTACAATGTGGACCAGGCCGTGAGGGCGTTTTGGGAGGGAACAAACTAGCGGCCCCTTAGGCGTCCCCGTCCTATAACATATCCATGAACTGTCTGGCTGCCTGGGATACGGGAAGGCCTTCATTGTATGCCACCATCATCTGGCGGGAGGGAAGCTGTTCCTTCAAATCCAGGATAAACAGGTCCTCGTCATTTTGGGGGATACAGAAGTCAGGGACAAAGGCAATCCCCAGGCCGATGCGGGCCAGGTCGATGAGCAGGTCGTTGCTGGAAAGTTCAATCTCCGGCACCAGGTCCAGCTGGCTCTTCTGGAATACCTGATGAAGAAACTCGCTGGTGGTGCTCTTGCGGTCCAGCATCATGATGGGATAACGCAGCAGCTCCTCCAGGGAGATGGGCCGCCCCTGCAGTGGGAAGGCCGCGGCCGCGGCCACGCACACGGCGCTGAACTCGGTGATGACCCCGATGTTCAGGTTGCCGGTCAGGGCGGAGTTGGGATAGTTGGTCACGATGAAGTC